>JBDHYE010000232.1:0-3541 GCA_039811245.1 Chitinophagaceae bacterium
TAAAAATTTAGTTTTACCATCGGGTAAAAATATTTGGGCGTTTAAATACACATGGATTAATAAAAAAGAGATTAAAAACAAGCCAGTAAAGGCCATTACGAGTTTTTTGCCTACAGATGATGTAAAGCGTTCTTTCCAAGTCATCATACTTTAAAGGTACTTTTGTAACAGATTTGTAAAATTTTGACAAAGATAATTGCTAGGTTTTGGATAATCAAGCAAAAAATATTTTAATTAAGCCTTTTGTGTCATTATTTCATTAAAATATAATTTATCTCATTTATAAGAACATGATTCATGGCTTAATAATTTTGAAGACTGCCTACCATACAGTACTTTCGCTTTTTATTGTACTTATATATATTTAATAGTTTAGAGAATGTATCCTGATTTTCAATATTTTTTTCAAAGCCTACTGAATAATCCCATGCCAGAATGGTTGAGCCTTTTTAAGACTTTTGGATTTATGATGGCTATGGCATTTTTGGTAGCAATGGCCTATATCTCTAAAGAGATGAAACGCCTTGAAAAATTGGGACATCTGCAACCTAGTGTGGGAGATATAGAATATGTAAATAAAGAAACAGGTAAAAAAGTTAAGACAAAGGGTTTGGTATATCCGCACGAGAGAGTTAGCACCATACTGATGATTGCTGCTATTGGCGGACTAGTAGGTGCTAAAATCTTTAATGCCTTTGAAACTTGGGATTATTTTATCCAAGACCCCATAGGGAGTCTATTTTCAAGAAGTGGGCTAACTTATTATGGGGGTTTAATAACCGCCACAATACTCTTATATTTCTATTGTAAAAAACATCAAATCTCTTTTGCAAGGCTCTGCGATATTTGCGCTCCTGCTTTAATAATGGCCTATGGTATTGGGCGCTTGGGCTGTCATTTTTCTGGTGATGGCGATTGGGGGATTTTTAATACTGCCTATATTAGTGATGCCACAGGGCAATTACAAGCCGCCAGTAAAGATGCGTTTGCACAAGTAGTACAAACTTATCCTAAATGGTTTATGCAATATAGTAACCTTGCAAGTATAGACGATTTAAGTCAAATCCACCATGGCTATACCCCTGCGCCTTCTTGGCTACCCAACTGGTTTATGGGAATGAATTATGCTCATAATGTAAATAATGAAGGAGTATTTATCCCTAACTGTAGCGGTAATTATTGTGCTGTATTACCTATAAGTGTGTACCCTACTGCCTTGTACGAAGCAATAGTATGTATTTTGGTGTTATTTCCATTTCTACACCGTTTAAGAAAAAAATTCAATCAACCTTTGAAACTTTTTGGAGTGTATTTAATTTTAAATGGTCTTGAGCGCTTCTTCATTGAAAAAATAAGAGTAAATTATAAATATGATTGGGGATTTATACACCCTACCCAAGCAGAAATTATCTCTACCTGTCTAGTGATTATCGGCATTGCAATAGTATTATTTTATAAAAAAGCAGATCAACCTAAGGCTGCAACAACCCAATAAACTATAATGCGTATAAATTATTCTATTAAAATAAAAATATCCTAAAAAAACGAACACTATAATTTACTTTTGTGTTTATGTCTATAAGCCAAAATTATGAAGATAGTTATTTGCACAAAGGATTGCGTAAACAGCTATTAGATAGTATAAGAGAAAAAGGTATCAAAGATGAAAGAGTTTTAGAGGCAATGGATCGTGTGCCTAGGCATTTTTTTTTAGATACTGCTTTTCAACAAGTAGCCTACCAAGATAGGCCATTCGAAATATTAGGAAAACAAACAATTTCACACCCCTACACCGTTGCTTTTCAAACAGCACTTTTAGAAGTAAAAAAATATGATAAAGTTTTAGAAATTGGTACAGGCTCAGCTTATCAGAGCTGCATTTTAGCAGAGATGGGCGCTCAAGTATTTACGATAGAAAGAGTGAAAGATCTTTATCAATTTATAAGCAACGATTTCCCTTTTATAAAAAGATACCCTACGATTAAACGTTTTTTTCAAGATGGTTTTATAGGACTCGCTACTTATGCGCCATTTGATAAAATATTAATTACAGCAGGAGCGCCCTATATCCCACAAGCACTTACAGAGCAGTTAAAGCCTGGAGGGATAATGGTGGTACCGGTGGGTGAAAAAGAAAGTCAGACGATGCTTAAAATAACTAAAGCTGCTGATGGGACCTTACATCAAGAAGAACGAGGTGATTTTTATTTTGTACCAATGTTAGAAGGCAAAACCACTTAAAAACATTTGCGCTTAGAATATGATGCAATGGGAAAAACTATATAGCCCTCGTAGAGCTGGTGATGCACTCACTAAAGAGTATAACCCTGACCAGTCGCGTAACTCTTATATGAGAGATTACGATCGTATTATTTTTGCGAGTGCCTTTAGGAGATTACAAAACAAAACTCAGGTATTCCCCTTGCCAGGAGCTGTTTTTGTACACAATAGATTAACCCATAGTTTAGAAGTAGCCTCGGTAGGCCGTTCATTGGGCAAGTTAGTAGGAGAACAACTTGTAGCTAAACACCCAGAATTTAGTATTGAGTGTGCCGATTTTTACGCACATAATTTAGCCTATGTAATTGCAGCAGCATGTCTAGCCCATGATATTGGCAACCCGCCCTTTGGACACTCTGGTGAAGATGCCATCAGAGAATATTTTGAACAAATGCCTCCGGTTGAAAAACAAATCATACAAGCAGAAATCAGTGCTGAACAGTGGCAAGATTTTGTAAAGTTTGAAGGCAATAGCAATGCAATAAGAGCCCTCTCACATGCATTTGGCGAATCAGAAATTGGAGGCTACCGTTTAACTTATACCTGCTTAGCTGCTATTGTAAAATACCCTTGCTTAGCTGCCGATGGTTTTCAGAAAGAAAAAGGGATAGGGTTTAAAAAGTCTGGTTTTTTTGTATCAGAAAAAGAAACTTATGCACAGATTGCACAAAGTTTAAACATCACTCAATACTCAGAAAATATTTATGCACGCCACCCTTTTGTATATTTGGTAGAAGCAGCAGATGATATTTGTTATAGAATTATTGATTTAGAAGATGCACACCGTTTAGGGATTATAAGTTTAGAGACCTTCAAAAATTTATTCCTTGATTTTTTTAATCATGACCCTGCGTATAAAGCATATCTTATCCAAAAAATAGATCGTTATAGAGACCATAATCAGCAGGTGCAATTTATTAGAGGCTCATGGATTAATTATATGGTAAAAGAATTGGCAGCCCTTTTTATTAAACATGAAAAAGCATTACTGAATGGCACTTTAAAAACAGATTTATTAAGCTGTTTAAGTGATGAGAAAAAAGCACTTATTAATACCATAAATAAATTTTCATTTCAAAAAATATATAACCATAAATCTGTTGTAGAAATAGAATTAAGCGGTTTTAATATTATTGGCCAATTGTTGAAAGCCTTTGTCCATGCGGTACTTTACCCTAACGAAGCTAAATCTAAAAAATTACTCCTCTTAATACCTGAGCAATTTCCAATTCAGGCACATAATAAGCGAGAAATGTATCAC
>JBDHYE010000233.1:0-3513 GCA_039811245.1 Chitinophagaceae bacterium
ATGGATCAGGCAGCAAGTTTGATGGATAATAATGCGATTGAAATCATACAGGCTAAAAATGAAAAAGTAACAGCAAAAGTTCAAGCAGATAAGAAAACGTATGATATCGTGCTGTTTCAAAATGAAGACCGCTATTTTGATACCTCATGCCCTTGTGAAGAAATAGAACACCCCGTATGTGTCCATAAGGTGGCACTCTATTTATACTTGCACAAAAAACACGGCCCTAACTATTTTAGGACACTTCAGAATTTTGACGACCAAAAGAATAAACTCTTACAACTTTATGGTTATAGTTTGGCCGATAATTTGGAAGGTAAGTTTGATTTTGTCTATGAAAATGGGAAACCCTTTTTAAGAGTTTTAGACCCTAGTATCCAAAAAGTAACGAAAAATAGTGTACCTGAACATCATTCTAAAGTTCAAGAAGTTGAAACCAGTGTATTAGAAGAGCATAAGCATGTAGCACTTGTGCTTAATCCTTACTATAATGCATTCCCAAATGTAGCTTTTACTTTAGTACAAGGGGAACTGCAAGATGATCAAAAAGCATTTGTAGATACAATTGAAACGCTTACTTTAAATAAATACCTTAACCTAGATTCATTTGAAAAACACGAACAAAATTGGATCAATCAATTAAGAAAAATTTTTCCAGAAGAGCTGCTACGCTATTTAAAAAAGAACTTACCCTTTGGCGATTATATTGATGAAAATGTTTTAAATACAGTACCTGATTCAGAACTTTGTACTGCCTTATGGGAATACCTTTTGCCCAAATATAAAAGTCTTTTTACTCCAAGTGAAAATACTGAACCGATTTTTGTTCAACAATCACAACAAAACCCTATTAGTAGTAAAAGTATTCTCCCGCTTACTTTAGCTCAAAATTGGGTTAAACCACGTTTAGAAATTCAACTTTTAGAAAATAGCTACAGCATACAATTGGTTTTAGAAATAGGACATCACAGCTATACTTCATCACAATTTAAGTCCTTAAATGCTGCCTTATTTGTGGTAAATAATGAGACCTTGTGTTGTGTGGAAAAATTGGAAGAACTAGAGGTGCTTCAACAATTCTTAGATTTAAAAAATACCAACATCGCTCCTGCCGATTGGGCTCAATTCTTAGAACATACATTAGTGCCTTGGCAAAAGAAAATTGAAATTGTTTTTCCTGAAGCTTTAAAAGATTATAGCCAAGAAGAGCATTTACAAATCAAACTGCAATTAATAGAGCACGCAGAAGCCTTATATTTTAAACCTTTATTTTGTTATGGTCAACATATAGCACATCTAGGTGAGCCTACTCAGATTGTTCAAGCACAAGAGGGCAAACTACATATCATTGAGCGTGATAGTGCTGCTGAAATGCAATTCTGTAATATGCTTAAAACGATGCACGATAATATGATTTATAGTCTTCGTGAAAAACAATATTATCTACATTCTAAGCATGTATTTAAGTCAAATTGGTTTCAACATTTTAATGAAAGTTTACAAGAAAAAGGAATTGAAATAGTAGGCTACCAAAGCTTAAAAACACTAAAGATTAACCATAATAAAATAAAAACTCAATACCATGTCTCTAGCCAAATAGATTGGTTTGAAACAACGATTGATTTAAGTTTTGGTGATCAAAAGGTAAGTTTGAATGCTTTGAAAAAGGCACTTTCTAATAAAGAACAACAAGTAAAACTGGCCGATGGTTCTATAGGCATTATCCCTCAAGAGGTGCTACAAAAGATAGGCTTACTCACCAAAATGGGTGAGATTGATGGCGATAAAATAAAACTTAAAAAAATCCATTTCAGTGTTTTAGATGAGCTCTTGCCTGAGGTAGATGCTACTTTAGTGCAACAAGAACTTGAGTCTAAAAAAGAGCGATTAGAAAGTATAATTGGGCATGATTATTCAAAAATTGAAGCCCCAGAAGCCCTTAAAAATATTTTGCGCCCATATCAACTTATCGGTTTTCAATGGTTGATGTTTCTTAAAGAGGCAGGATGGGGAGGTATCTTGGCAGACGATATGGGTTTGGGTAAAACCATTCAAACTTTGGCTTGGCTATCGCACTACAAAGCTCAATACCCCCAAGCACAGTTTTTAGTAATATGCCCTACCAGCTTAACGTATAACTGGGAAAAAGAAATTCAAAAATTTACCCCTCACCTCAAATCGTATATCCACCATGGTGTAAAAAGAAGTACTACAGCTAAAGCTTTTGCAGATTATGATATCATCATTAGTTCTTACGGTACCATAAGAAGTGACATCAAACTCTTTATGGACTTGCATTTTGACTATGTGGTGCTTGATGAATCGCAGGCGATTAAAAATCCCAAATCCCTAATTGCTAAAGCAGTTCAACTCTTACCAGCACAGAATAAATTGGCATTGAGTGGTACGCCAATTCAGAATAATACTTTTGACCTTTATGCTCAAATGAATTTTCTAAATCCTGGTATGCTGGGTTCTAAAGATTTCTTCATGTCTGAATTTGCGATGCCAATTGATAAGTTTCAAGAGAAAGAGGCTAAAGAGCAATTACGCAAATTGGTTTATCCCTTTATGTTACGCCGTACCAAAGAGCAAGTAGCAAAGGATTTACCCGAAAAAACAGAATCGGTATTGTTTTGTGAAATGGGTAAAGAGCAACGTAAAATTTATGAAATGTATCGTAGCTTATACCAATCTAAAATTTTGGGTATGATTGATGAGGTAGGTCTTCATAAATCACAATTTCATATCCTTCAAGGACTTACTAAACTGCGTCAGATATGTGATAGCCCAGCAATATTGAAAGAAGATGAGGCTTATGAAAATCACTCTGTTAAGATTGAAGAGCTCATAAGAGAATTACTCGAAAATACTGGTGAACACAAGGCTTTGGTCTTCTCACAGTTCTTAGGTATGTTGGCATTAATTAAAAAAGAATTAGACAAACAACAGATCCCTTATGTGTATTTTGATGGTGCTAGTTCTGTACAAGAAAGAGAAAAAGCAATTCAAGAATTTCAGAATACAGACAATTGTAAGGTTTTCTTGATCTCCTTAAAAGCGGGTGGTGTGGGGCTTAACCTTACTGCTGCCGATTATGTTTATATTGTGGACCCTTGGTGGAATCCAGCGGTTGAACAACAAGCCATTGATAGAACGCACCGCATTGGTCAAACGCGCCCTGTTTTTGCTTACCGTTTTATTTGTAAAAATACGATTGAAGAAAAAATGTTGCAACTCCAAGAGCGCAAACGTTTACTGGCAGAAGAACTCATAGCCGATGATAATACCGTAATGAAAAGACTTACTCGTGACGATATTGCATTTTTATTTAGTTAGTAAAATGGTGTTGCCTTAACCAGCTCTCACAGACTAATAAGCTTAACAAGCTATAGGCTGCATCTTGCGTGCCATTAAGAGCATCTTGGTACACTTGTTCTATTGCTTGTGTTTGAAACATAGCACTCTTTTTTAACTGGTTTAATCGCTCATATACTTGTGTTTGAAACTGTT
>JBDHYE010000234.1:0-3503 GCA_039811245.1 Chitinophagaceae bacterium
GATGTAGTTCAATTAATTTTAAACGGCGCTCAATACTAGGATTGTTTTTCTGTTGATGGTGCTCTTCTACATATTGTTTTAAATAATCTAGTAAGCCTATTGCATGAGCGATATTTAAACTGCTAAAGCTAAAATTTTGTACAAGTAAACTATCTAACTGGAGCTTATATAGTGCTTGTGGCAAATCATTTACCGTATAGTAGTATTCGTTTTGCTGATTGCAATTACTTTTATTCAGTTGTAATTGTACCGCACTGTTTTTCTTTACGCTTATACAGGCAGTATTTAGACTTATACCTATAAGGATCAAAATAAGAAATCGGTTTCTATTTAAAGCTAAATACTTTTTTTGAATTGATAGTTTTCTGAAACGTATATTGCTCATACTTATCAAAGATACTATTTTTAAAACATAGCACTTGTTAAAGAGCTATTAATCAACTTGATGGCACATTAAAAAAGCCATTTCAATAATTTTCGAAATGGCTTTTAGAATCGTTCATTATAAGATTAATAATTGCCGATTGGAGGGATTTCTTGGGGATATTTTTTAAGACTTATTTTCTCTCTTACCTCGCTAAAGGCATTAAGTGTAATATCAATATCTTCATCGGTATGTACCGCTGTAGGGATAATTCTTAATATGATGATACCTTTAGGTATAACAGGATAAACTACTACAGAGCAAAACACGTTGTAATTTTCTCTCATGTCATAAGTGAGTTGAGTAGCATCAAAAAGACCTCCATGCATAATAACTGGTGTAACGGGGGAGTTGGTTGTGCCAATATCAAATCCTCGTTCTCTGAGCCCGTTTTGAACTCTGTTTACCGTATGCCAAAGGTTTTCTCTAAGTTTAGGTTCTGTGCGTAAAAGCTCTAATCTTTTAAGAGCTCCTGCTACAATAGGCATAGGAAGTGATTTTGCAAACACTTGTGAGCGCATATTGTACTTTAAATACTTCAATACTTCTTTACTTGCAGCAAAGAATGCTCCAACACTAGCCATAGACTTAGCAAAAGTTGAAAAATAGACATCTATTTCATCGATACAATTTTGAGCATCACCAACACCAGCACCTCTTGAGCCAATCGTACCAAAACCGTGTGCATCATCTACTAATAGACGGAAATTGTATTTAGATTTTAAAGCAGCAATTTCTTTTACTTTACCTTGGTTGCCACTCATTCCAAAAACACCTTCAGTAATCACTAGGATACCGCCGCCTGTTTTTTGAGCCATTTCTGTAGCTCTTTGTAATTGTTTTTCACAATCGGCTACATTATTGTGTTTGTACACATATTTTTGACCAATATGCAGTCTTAAACCATCTATAATACAAGCATGAGATTCTGCATCATATACTACTACATCATGACGTCCTAATAAGGTATCAACTGCCGAAACCATACCTTGATAGCCATAGTTTACAAGCATTGCATCTTCTTTACCAATAAAGCTAGCCAACTCGTGCTCTAATTGCTCGTGTAGGTTGGTGTTACCACTCATCATTCTTGCACCCATTGGAGTAGCCATACCATATTTAGCAGCGGCTTCCGCATCGGCTTTACGCACTTCTGGGTGGTTGGCTAAACCTAAATAGTTATTTAAACTCCAAATAATTTTTTCTTTACCTCTAAACAACATTCTATTGCTGATTTCACCTTCCAATTTAGGAAATGCAAAATAACCGGGTGCTTGCTCAGCATAATCCCCAATGGGTCCTAACTTGCTGAATTTGCTAAATAAATCCATAAGATTTGTACGATATTTTATAAAAAAATGAATGATTAATTGTGGCGCAAAGGTACTCATTTCAAATAATTATTAATATACTTTTTTAAAAAATGCCTTTTATTTTTTAGGTACTTTTGTGATTCAATATTTATTAAATACAAAATAGAATGTTATCGAATTATACCACAGTGCGTTATCCTCAACTAGCAACTTTTGCAGAACAAGTTTTTTTGAAAATGGGTTGTAGTGCTACAGATGCACAATGTGCAACGAGAGTGTTGTTGTCGGCAGATTTAAGAGGGGTAGATTCTCACGGTATTGCACGTTTATCAGGTTATGTGCGGCTATGGCAAAATGATCGAATCAATACGCAACCAGCTTTGAAAATTCTACATGAGAGTCCTTCAACGGCTGTGCTTGATGCCGATGCAGCCTTAGGTCTAGTAGCAGCACCTTATGCTATGGACATTGCTATTAACAAGGCTAAACTAGCCGGTACTGGTTGGGTAAGTGTGCAAAACTCAAATCATTTTGGCATTGCAGGGATTCACGCCATGCAAGCCTTACCTCAAGATATGATAGGCATTGCAATGACCAATGCGAGTCCCTTAGTGGCACCTACTTTTTCTAAAGAGCGCTTGCTGGGCACTAACCCCATAGCAGTAGCGATACCAGCAGGCACAGAAGCACCTTTTGTGGCCGATATGGCCACGACTACAGCAGCCAATGGAAAACTAGAAATATTACAACGTAAAAAGAAAGAAGCACCCTTGGGTTGGATACAAGATAAAGAAGGCGCTTTAAGTGCCAATCCTTTTGAGCTTAAAGAGGGTGGGGCATTACTCCCCCTTGGTGGTACTTATGAGCAAGGCAGTCATAAGGGATATGCATTAGGAAGTATAGTTGATATTTTTTCTGCTATTTTGAGTGGGGCTAATTATGGTCCCTGGGTGCCTCCCTTTGTTGCTTTTTTACCTTTAGCCCCCGATATGCCGGGCAAGGGTATTGGTCATTTTTTTGGAGCGATGCGTATTGATGCCTTCAGAAGTGCCGATGATTTTAAGAAAAACATGGATCAATGGTTAGCGCGTTTTAGAGCCGCTCAAACCATACAAGGGCAAGAACAAGTACTGATACCCGGTGATATTGAACGCAAATATGAAGCTCAAAGACTAAAAGAGGGTATTCCCATCATTGATGCAGTAATGAATGATATCCAGCAATTGGCAAATCAATTAGAGATTGATTTAAAATTTTAGCATTTTAAACTATTTTAGAAAGGCATTATGCTGTACCTTTGCGGCGCTTAAAATTAAAAAAATACAATGTCTAACGTAACTTTTACAATGATTAAACCCGATGCTGTTAAGAAAAACAATATCGGTAATATCCTTCAAATGATTAACCAAGCAGGGTTTAGAATCATAGCAATGAAATATACTCAGTTGAGCTTAGAGCAAGCTGGTAAATTTTATGCCGTACACAGTGCAAGACCTTTTTATGCTGAACTTACACAGTTTATGAGTAGTGGTCCAATAGTTGCTGCTATTTTAGAAAAAGATAATGCAGTAGCTGATTTTAGAACCCTTATTGGTGCTACCAATCCTGCTGAAGCTGCAGAAGGTACAATTCGTAAAAAATATGCTAGTTCAATAGGTGAAAATGCTGTTCATGGTTCTGATAGCGATGAAAATGCACTTATCGAAGGAGCAATCTTTTTTAGTGGTTTAGAAAAATTCTAAGTTGCTTTATTCGATATGCTAAAT
>JBDHYE010000235.1:0-3500 GCA_039811245.1 Chitinophagaceae bacterium
CTGCCAAAAGTAGATGCCGGCGCAGATCAGAAAGTACTCTCTGGTACAGTTGTACAATTACAAGCACAATTAAGTGCTGATGTAACCAGCATATTATGGAAGCCCAATATCAATTTGAGTTGCATCGATTGCTCTAACCCTACAGCTAAACCTATTCAGAGCACAATCTATATTGTGAAAGCCACTACAGACTTTGGCTGTAGCGATTCAGACCAAGTACGCATTGTAGTATTTTGCGATCAGAGTCAAGTGTTCTTGCCCAATAGTTTTACGCCTAATGGCGATGGCGTGAACGATTATTTTTACCCTCAAGGTTCAGGTGTTTCAAAAATCACCTTGTTTCAAGTGTATAACCGTTGGGGGCAAAAAGTATTTGAAAATACTCAAGCAAGTATCAATACGGCTAGCCAAGGTTGGGACGGGCGTTATAATGGACAAGATTTAAGCCCAGATACCTTTGTCTATATTTTAGAGGCCCTCTGCGATAATGGTGAAAAGGTGTTAATTAAAGGCGATATCAATCTTATTCGTTAATGAAAAACGCATTGCAAAACATGGTACGACTTTTATTAAGATTAAGACAACGCCTAAGTTTTTATGGCCTATTAATCACAGTGCTTTTTACCCAAAAGAGCATGGCTCAAGATATTCATTTCTCACAGTTTTATGAAACAGAAATGCTCCGAAACCCTGCATTGATCGGTATTTACAATGGCGATTATCGATTTGCATTAATGTACAAAAACCAATGGAGTAGTATTAGTCACCCTTTTCAAACAGCTACAGCTTCTGGTGAGATTAAGTATTATCAAGGCGAGCACCAAGATTTTTGGGGCTTTGGGCTTTTAGCTTATGTAGATCGTAGTGGTAGTATAAATTTAACGAGCCTATCTGCCAATGCTGCGATTTCTTATAATAAAAATTTAAACAGCGATAAAGGTACTTACCTCTCAATAGGGCTTATGGGCGGCTATCTACAAAGAAATTATGATGCCAGTAAAATGACTTTTGGTAATCAATATCAACCTGGGCTAGGTTACGATCCATCATTGCCTAGTGGTGAGCAGCTCTCTAACCCTAAAGTAGGGCAATATGATATTGGTGCAGGCATTAATTATACCACAAATACCGGTGCGGATAATAAAACTAATTATAATGTAGGTTTAGCAGTATATCATCTTACCAAACCCGAAACTAATTTTTTTAGTAAAAGTGCCGGATTGCGCCAAGAGATGCGCTGGAACCTCAACTTTAGTTGCAACTGGCTGATAGATGAAACATGGAGTACGCAGCTACAAAACAACGTAATGCTACAAGGCCATTATTATGAGTGGATTTTTGGAGGCTTAGTAGGGCACACTAATGGAGCAAGCGCTACCGAAAATAGCTTTATCTTTTATGGAGGCTTACTCTATCGTTTTAACGATGCTATTATCCCTGTTGTTAAGTTAGATTATAATGATTTTACCTTTGGTTTTAGTTATGATTTGAATGTGTCAAAATTGAGAGCAGGTTCTCATTTACGGGGTGGTTTTGAGCTATCGCTTACTAAAACAGGTTTGTTGACAGATCCTAATAAAGGTTTCACGCGTACCGTTTGCCCGCATCGGTAATTGTATTTTATTAGGATTGCATCGCTTCATTTAAAAATTGAATTAAGGGATTTAGCGCTTCCATAGCTTTACTTATTTGAAGGATACTGTTTTTGGCTGTAAGTTGTTCATCGCTTAATAAGTGCGAAGCTGTAAAGCTTTTCAGTTTGAGATAGGCTATTCCTGGATGCGACTCTTCATAGCCTTTAGGGCATTTTTTTAATTGTTCAGAACGGTCTAAATCACCATAATACTGAACAAATTTTTTGTCTTTTAAAAGTTTACAAAAATCATTGTATTGATAATCGATCTCTTGACGTATAGCTTTTAAATGTTCTTTCTCTGGCATCCAAACGCCACCGCCTACAAAGCTCCTATTGCCCGGCTGGATATGCAGATAAAATCCTGCACCATGTACTTTTCTGCCTAAAGCACTTATGGCTGCACCAAAATTGGTTTTATAAGGTGTTTTGTCTTTTGAAAAACGTACGTCTTTGAATATTCTAAAAATACAATCTTTAGCCGGAATGCTTTCAATACCGGGGATTAAGTTTGTATTGGCTTGTAATAATGCTTGCACATATTGTTCAAAATCTGTTTTAGCTTGTAAGTATAAAGATCTGTTTTCTTCAAACCACTCGCGGTGATTATGGGCTTCTAATAAACTAAGAAATTTGAAAATGTTGTTTGAGAGCATAGAGAAAAAAAGTATTAACCAAAATGAATAAGAGCAAATGTAACAAAGCTTGTTGTAAACTTTTCGTTATGCATAAGGAGGACTATGCGTTTATGGAGCTTTTATGAAAATGGAGGTTTAATGGACAAAATTGAGGCTCAAAATCGCTATAAGCCTTACTGTGTCTATCTTTAAGTCCAATCAAAGCGTATCAATAAAATAAGTTCTTTTTGTTTACTCCTCGACTTGTCAGGCAGGCGAGGCTAAGCGTTCAATTTTTATTTCAAGCTATTAAAATAACCTATAGCTATAGACAAACTTTATTTTTTATACCTTTCATTTATTATTGTACTTTAGTTTTGCTTGTTTAAAATAATAAATGTCAGCACCTGTTCCCAAATTTGCAGAGATTATTCTTCCCTTAAAGCTCCCCAACACCTTGACCTATGCAGTACCAATGGAGCTGCAAGCAACTATAAGTGTAGGCATGCGGGTAGAAGTAGCGCTAAAGGGGAATAAGTATTATGCAGGTATTGTGGCAGCCTTACATGATATTACTCCGCAACAATATAAAGTGCAGCTAATAAGAGCCTTGCTAGACCAAAAGCCAATATTGAGTACCGAGCAATTACAGTTTTGGCATTGGGTAGCTCAATATTATGTTTCTAGTCTAGGCGATGTTATGAATGCAGCACTGCCGGCGCATTTAAAACTGAGTAACGAAACCCGATTAGAATGGGTAGGGCATGAAGATGATAGCCGATATGACTGGAGTGAAAAAACACTAGAAAGTATCGCTATTTTAAAAGTTAGAAAAGAGATTACCTTAAGCGAGTTGCGACAACTGGTAGGAGCAAAAGCTTTACCCATTGTCATACAAGAGTTGATTGATAATGAATGTGTCTATCTATGCGAGGGCTTAGAGCCTACGTATCGGCCAAAGGTCGAAAAACTCATACGCCTTAATGCAGACTATGCTGAAGAAGAAGCCCTACACAAGCTTTTTGATCAATTAAACAGAGCTCCCAAACAGTTAGAGTTGTTAATGGCTTATTTTCATATTGATAAACAAAAAAACCTTGTTCCGGTTAAAGAGCTATTACAAAAAAGCAAAGCCAATGCCAGCCAATTAAAATCTTTAGTGGATAAAGGTGTTTTTGAAATTGAAGAACAGAATATAGACCGTTTACCATTTAAGCTTCAAACCACACTATCAAAAGTGGTATTGAGTG
>JBDHYE010000236.1:0-3498 GCA_039811245.1 Chitinophagaceae bacterium
CAGGTGCGACTGGGCCAGCGGGTGCAGGCTTTGGTGCCCCAAGTCACGGGCTGGTGTGTGGATGGCGCGCCGTTTGACGCTGTGCTGCTGGCCACATCCAGCACCGAGGCCGCACGCCTGGTCGCGCACAGCGCGCACACCGCCCCCCAGGCGCAGCACACCGTGCCCTTGTGCGACTGGGCAGCCACCGCACAGGCTTTGCGTTTTGAAGCCATTACCACGGTGTACCTGCAAACCGTGCCCGGTGCAGGCGGGCGCACCCTGGCGCGGCCCATGCTGGCCCTGCCCTGCGGCGCCCAGGCCCCGGCGCAGTTCGTGTTTGACCGGGGGCAGTTGGGTGGCCCGGCAGGGCTGCTGGCTTTCGTCGTCAGCACCAGCCAGGGCGAGCGCCACCTGCTGGAGCAGCAGGTGCTGGCCCAGGCCCGTAGCCAGTTGGGCGTGGTGCAGGCCCAGGTGCTGCAAACCGTGGTCGAAAAGCGCGCCACCTTTGCCTGCACCCCCGGCCTGCGCCGGCCTGCGGCTGCGATTGCCCCAGGTCTATGGGCCTGCGGCGACTACCTTGCTGGCCCCTACCCTGGCACGCTGGAAGGCGCCGTGCGCAGCGGGGTGCAAACGGTGCGGGCGTTGCTGGCCTGACACCGCCTTACTGCGGCTTGTTCCTGCGCAGCATGGCGCGCATGTCCTGCAGGGACACGGCAGACTCATCCGCCACAGGCACACCGGGCTCGCGGGGCGCGGGCTTGAAAGCGTGGCCGTAAATGACCTCGAAGTTCAGCGCCAACTGCCCCCCATGCTCGGGGCGCGCCAGGCGTTCGGCCAAGGCCTGCTCCAGCTGCGCCTTCCAGCGCCGCCCGCGCAGGCCGGTAAAGCGCCCGGGGTGCAGGTTGCGGCCCAGCTCGCGCAATTCCTGCAGCAAACGCGCGGCACTCGGGAAGGTGAGCGTGATGTGTTCCATGTCCACCACGGGCTCGGCAAAGCCATGGGCAATCAGCATATCGCCCCAGTCGTGCATGTCGGTAAAGGCATGGCTGGGCACGCCCCACCCCAGTTCGGCGTAGAGCGTGCGCAGTTCACGCAGGGTATCGGGCCCCAGGCAGGAGAACATGAGGTAGCCATCGTGGCTCAGGGCCTGCTGCCATTGGGCGATGAGCGCCTGCGGGTCGGCCGCCATGTGCAACTGCATATTGGCCCACAGCATTTGCACCGCGCCAGGCGCAGGGGCGTCAAAACGCACGGCGGCAGAGCGCCAGCGCTCGGCGCTCCACCACGCTGGCGCCAGGGTTTGCTGAACCATGGGCTGGAGGTGGGGCGCCGTTTCGACCACGTGGCACAAAGCCTGGGGGTAGCGCGCGCGGATGAGGGCGTGCGCCTGCAGGCCGCCGCGCACCGGGTCCCAGTGGCACCAGGCGGTGGGGGGCAAGCGCATCCACTGCAAGCGCTGCTCCATGCGGCGCGCCACTTCTTCGTGCAGCCAGGGGGAATGGGCCGGGGCGGCGTGGTGCCAGCGGTGGGCGGCCGCCGGGGCGATGGTGGGGGGGCG
Source organism: Chitinophagaceae bacterium (assembly GCA_039811245.1). Classification (GTDB taxonomy): domain Bacteria; phylum Bacteroidota; class Bacteroidia; order Chitinophagales; family Chitinophagaceae; genus Rurimicrobium. The sequence continues at coordinate 1,541 of JBDHYE010000236.1, forward strand.
TTCAGAAGGCATGGAAAGGCAAAGGCGCACCAGCGCCGTGGTTTGCCCTATATTGGACACGATCATGCATACCCCTGACGCCTCTGTGCTGCGCAGCGCCTGGCACCACCTGCTGGCCCGCCTGCCCAGCGAATGCGCCGTGTGCCACTCTTGGCCCGCGCGGCGGCTGTGTGACGACTGCATTGCCCTCTTAGCCCAGCCCCAGCCCCGCTGCACGGGCTGCGCCCTGGTGCTGCCCGCTGCAGGCCCGCGCTGCAGCGCCTGCCTGCGCACCCCGCCCGTGCTGGAGCATTGCGTGGCCGCGGTGGATTACGCCTGGCCCTGGGCGGACATCATCGCGCAGTTCAAGTTCCATGGCGACCCCGGCTGGGCTGCTACCTTGGCCAGCCTGATGGCGCACACGCCCTGGGCCGAGCCGCTGCTGGACGCCGCCGACCTGCTGGTGCCCGTGCCCCTGTCCCCCCAGCGCCTGCGCGAGCGTGGTTACCACCAGGCCTTGCTGCTGGCGCGTGCGCTGGCCCCCCAAAAAACCCATGCGCACCTCTTGCAGCGCGTGCACGACACCCCCGCGCAAAGCGGTTTGGGGCGCAAAGACCGCCTGCGCAACCTGGCGGGCGCCATGCAGGTCGCTGCGCAGCACGCCGGCCAGATCCAGGGCCGCCATGTGCTGCTGGTGGACGATGTGATGACCACTGGCGCCACCCTGCACACCGCCGCCCTGGCGCTGCGCCAGGCGGGGGCGGCCAAGGTGTCGGCCCTGGTGCTGGCCAGAACCCCGGAAACATCTCCGGGGTGAGTCTGCGGCTTCCCGGACAATACGCGCCATGTTCCATATCGTCCTGGTCGAACCCGAAATCCCGCCCAATACGGGCAATGTGATCCGCCTGGCAGCCAATACGGGCTGCACGCTGCATTTGATCGAACCCCTGGGGTTTTCGATGGAAGACCGGCTCATGCGCCGCGCCGGGCTGGACTACCACGAATACGCCACGGTGCTGCGCCATGCCCACTGGGATGCTTTTGTACGGGCCCAGCAGCCCGATCCTGCACGCATGTTTGCCCTGTCCACCAAAGGCACGGGCCAGGTGTACGGCACACGCTTCATGCCGGGGGACTATTTGGTGTTTGGCGCCGAAACGCGCGGCCTCTCACCCGCCATGCAAGCAGCTTTTGCCCCGGCGCAGCAACTGCGCCTGCCCATGCAGCCGGGCCAGCGCAGCCTGAACCTGTCCAACGCCGTGGCGGTGACAGTGTTTGAGGCCTGGCGTCAAAACGGGTTTGCGCTCGCAGGCTGAACCCAGCGCCCGGCTCAATGTGCCGCCGTGCGCTGCTGGGCTACGGCCTGGGGCACTTGCTCGGTAATAAAGTCCAAAAATGCCTTGGTGCGCGCTGGCACCATGCGCCGCGTGGGCAGTGCTGCGTACACGGTGTAGCGCGAGAACATCCAATCGGGCAGCACATGCACCAGAGCGCCGCTGGACAAGTACGGTTCGACCAACAGCCGCGCCATCACAGCCACACCCACACCATCCAAAGCTGCACGCAGCAAGAGTTCGGTGCTCACCGATTGCAGGGCTACCAACGGCATATCCACCTCTTGCGCGGCCTCCTGGCCTTGCAGGTGGCGCAGATGGAGCTTGCGCCCAAAGGCGGAGCGCGCGGCCATGCCGCTGTCGCGCAGGTAGTGGTGGTGCGCCAGGTCTTGCGGCGCAGGTAGCTGGGCGCGGCCACCACAATGGCCTCACCCTGGAACAACTGGCGTGCAACGGTATTGCCGTCGTAATCTTCCGGCACGACCATGAAGGTCACGTCAAATTCTTCCACGCGCGCCGAAGCGAAGTGGTCGGTGGCAATGTCCAGCAGCAGCTCAGGGTAGCGTGCCCGCCAGGGCGCCACCAAAGGGCCTAAAAAATGCGTGGCCAGCACGGGCGTGGCCAGCACATGCAGGTTGCCGCGCA
>JBDHYE010000237.1:0-3467 GCA_039811245.1 Chitinophagaceae bacterium
CACACAATCTTTACTACTTTTGAACAATTATATACTAAATAACGTGCCTTATGCAGTTTGCTTTTTGGAAAAAAAACAAGGAGAATAAAAAGAAGAAGAAAAAATCCTTTTGGCGAGAGTGGTTAGATGCCGCATTGTTTGCCATCATTGCAGCAACGATTATTCGGACCTTCTTTATTGAAGCCTATACCATTCCTACCCCTTCAATGGAAGGCAGTATGTTGGTGAATGATTTTCTTTTTGTTAGTAAAACGGCTTATGGTCCTCGTATTCCTAATACCCCCTTGGCATTCCCCTTGGTACATAATACCATGCCCATTACTGGAGGTAAATCTTATAGCGAAGCAGTTCATTGGGGGTATAAACGTTTGCCCGGTTTTGGGCACGTTAAACGTAACGATGTAGTGGTCTTTAATTTTCCCAATGGGGATACTGTATTGGCAGAGAAACCGGATAGAGATTATTATGAAATATGTAGAACAGAAGGTGGCAGAGCCGCAGTGCATAACCTTTATACCATCATTACACGTCCTGTAGATAAGAAAGAAAATTATATCAAGCGTTGTGTGGGGATTCCTGGCGATAAACTTCAACTTGTTTATGGAATACTCTATGTCAACGACAAGCCAGGTGAGCTTTTCCCTCATGCGCAAATGCATTATATTGTTCAAACCAAAGGGAATATGGGTTTTTCTGAAGAATTTTTAGAAGAGAACCGCATACAATTATTAGAAGCCGCAGGCAATATGTACCGATTAAATGTACCAAATGATAAGCTTGAAATGTTGAAAAAGCTGAGCAATGTAAGTCATGTAGAGTTAGAGATGTTGCCCAAAGAAAGTACAGCCGATTGGGCTTTCCCTCAAGACCCTACACACTTCAAGTGGAACAGAGATAATTATGGTCCTTTTGTAGTGCCTAAAAAAGGGGTTACCATTACACTTACTCCAGAAAATATTGCTTTTTACAGACGCATTATTGCCAATTATGAAGGCAATACCCTTGAAGAAAAAGAAGGTAAACTATTTATTAATGGTAAGGAAACAAATAGCTATACCTTTAAAATGGATTATTACTGGATGATGGGTGATAATAGGCACGATTCTGCGGATTCTCGCTATTGGGGCTTTGTGCCTGAAGATCATATTGTAGGTAAAGCCTCTTTTGTATGGTTTAGTTATGAAGGTAGTCTCTTTAATATCCGTTGGAAACGATTACTAAGAAGTGTGACTACTTTAAGCCATTAAGATTTTAATCGTTGCATTATTCAATACCGAGTTTATTTTTTAGGCTCGGTATTTTATATTTAATAGGCTTAACAATAATATAATATAACCGTTCAATACCAATAATGTAATTTGCAACATTAATTTTATATTATGTCAACAGAAATTGCTGCTAAACTTTTAATAGTAGATGATGAACCCGAAATACTTGACCTGCTTCAATTTCATTTAGAGTATAAAGGTTACCAAATAGAAAGGGCACAAAACGGTGTCGAGGCGATTATTAAAGCAAAAAACTTTAAGCCTGACTTGATCCTTTTAGATGTGATGATGCCTCAAAAAGATGGCTTACAAACCTTAAAAGACCTACGCACTATACCAAGTTTGAAAGATACCGCAGTGATTTTTTTAACTGCCTTAAAAGATGAATATTCTGAAGTAAAAGGTTTAGAAATTGGCGCAGACGATTACCTTAGCAAGCCTATTAAATTAGAAAGCCTTTCCATTAGGATCTATAATTTATTACAGCGCAAAAAGCAACAACACGAAGAGGAACAATTGATTCATAGAGGAGACTTATTAATCAATAAAACACAATTCACTGTATTTTATAAAGGTCAAGAAATTGTTTTAGCACGTAAAGAATTTGAGTTGTTGGCACTACTTGCCTCACAACCCGGCAGAGTGTTTTTAAGAAACGAAATTTTAGATAAGATTTGGGGCTCAGAAGTAATTGTAGGCGATAGAACGATAGATGTACATATCCGTAAAATAAGACAAAAATCAGGCTTGGATTGGATTGTAACGGTTAAAGGGGTAGGTTATAAATTTGTATTACAAGATTAATTTGCTGTACCTTTCAGTTAGAATTGTAAATTAAATATGGCTTTACTCAATAGTAAAAATGTAAAATTACAACACTTAGCCATCAGTGCTGCTCTGTTTGTATCCAGTGTAGTAGCACTATTTTTATTTTTTTATACTGAAAATTTTAAGGTTAGTTTACTTGGTTTTGTAGTAGCTGCTGTAGCTACTTATAGCATTTATTATTACACGGTTCAATATTTTATTTACCGTAAAATAAAATTGATTTATAAATTTATTTATCAAACTAAAGCTACTCCCCGTGAAAGTTTTTTTAACGACAATATTTTACCTCAAAAAAGTCTTGATGAGGTGAATAAAGATGTACAGGAGTGGGCCAGTCAGAAGCGTTTAGAGCTAGAGCGCTTGCAGTTAAATGAGCAGTTTCGAAAAGAGTTTTTGATGAACTTATCGCATGAATTAAGAACTCCAATTTTTACCTTACAAGGCTATATCGAGAGTCTCCAAAGCGGTGCAGCAGCAATGAATCCAGCGCTACAGTCCCGCTTTTTAAATAATGCCTCAAAGGGTATAGACCGCTTAGTACGTTTAATAGATGATCTTGATGAAATATCAAAGCTGGAATCTAAAATGATAAGTTTAAAAAAAGAAAATTTTAGTATTCTAGATTTGATTAAAGAAGTGTATGATGAATTTAGCTTATCTGCACAACAACGAAAGATAAAACTACTATTTAAAAAAGGAGCAGACGATAATTTGAAAGTCCATGCCGATAGAGCTAAAATACGCCAAGTACTTGTAAATTTAATTAGCAATTCTTTAAAATACTGTAATGAAAACTGCAGCTTAACAACGGGCATTTATTTATTAGATGGTCAAAAAGTGTTGGTAGAAATCTCTGATGATGGACCGGGTATTGCCGAAGAACATTTGCCTAGATTGTTTGAACGATTTTATAGAGCCGATAGAACATTAAACAGAAGCAATAGTGGTACTGGTTTAGGTTTGGCTATTGTAAAGCATATTTTAGAAGCTCATGGTCAAAGCATCAATGTACGAAGCAAATTAGCTGTAGGTACATCATTCGGTTTTACATTAGATAGCAATGTATCGTAAGGATTCTGTTATTATTGACCTTTTGATTTGATTTGAAATTCGGGGTTTACAATTAATCCTATAACATTACCAAAGGGGTCTTTTACCGAGGCCACCCATATTGCTCCTCCTACATTTTCGGGAGCTTCAAATGCACTAGCTCCTAATTGTAAAAGTTTTTCATAAGTTATATGTATGTCTGTAACACCCCAATAGCTTACTACGTTTGCTGTTTTAAGTGCAGTGGGGTTTTCATCGGGTTGTAAACCTAACTCATAACCTCCTATATTATAGCCTACATAATATACTTCATCAAAATAA
>JBDHYE010000238.1:0-3465 GCA_039811245.1 Chitinophagaceae bacterium
GATGCTATCAGAGGTACTATAGAACTTATGGAAGCGCCAAGTGAACTTATTAAAAGCAGAATGGCTTATAATCTTTCTGCAATGAGTTTTTCGCCAAAAGAAATAGCACTTTCAATTAAAAAAATCATACCCGATTTTACGATTCAGTATGCTCCTGATTTCAGACAGGCGATTGCGGATTCTTGGCCGGCAAGTATTGATGATACGCAAGCACGTAGTGATTGGCATTGGAAACACGAATACGACTTAGATAAGATGACTCAAGAAATGCTTAAAAATTTGAAGGCATAATACAATACTCCATTTATAAATATCCCTGAGTTTAAGATAAACTCAGGGATTTTTTATGATTAGCTGATAAGGATAATTTTATTGAGTAAGCTCATTCCATTAAAAATAGCGTGCTTTTACCAGATAATTTTGAACATAATCTGCTACTCCTTGTTCTAAATTCATAAAAGAGTAAGGATAACCAGCCGCAATCAATTTGCTCATATCTGCTTCTGTAAAATACTGGTACTTATCTCTAATATCTAAAGGGGTATCTATAAATTCTATTTGTGGTGCTAAATTCAAACTTTTAAAAACAGCTTGAGCCAATTCTAAAAAACTCTGAGCCTTACCAGTACCAGCATTATAAAGCCCGCTTGCTGGTTGATGTAGCATCAGCCACTTGCAGATGCTGACTATATCTTTTACATAAACAAAATCTCTTAGCTGTCCGCCATCTTGATATTCTGGTTTATGCGATTTAAATAGTTTTACGAAACCGTTTGCTTTAATCTGATGAAAAGAATGAAAAATAACAGAAGCCATGCGCCCTTTATGATATTCATTAGGACCATAAACATTGAAAAATTTTAAACCTGCCCAAAATGGCGGAGCATCATTTTGAGTTAATGCCCAAAGATCAAAATTGTTTTTTGAAAGCCCGTAGGGGTTTAAAGGTTTTAATTGGCTAACAATATCATGCGTATCTTTATAGCCTAGGCTGCCATCGCCATAAGTAGCTGCCGATGAAGCATAGATTAAGGGTATTTTATGTGCAGTACAGATCTTCCATAAGGCTTGGCTGTAGGCTACATTCCATTTTTGATGTACATTATAATCCATCTCAGTAGTGTCTGTTCTAGCACCTAGGTGGAATACATAGCTGACTTGTTGATGATTCTTTTCAAACCAAGAAACAAATTGATCTCGATCTATTTGTTGTTTATATTTTTTCTGAATAAAATTTTGCTGCTTTGAAAGAATAGAGAAATCATCTACTAGAAATAAATGCTCATATCCATCTTGATTAAGGCTTTCTACTAATACACTAGCAATAAACCCAGCAGCTCCAGTTATTACAATACCATCTGTTTTTTGCATATCATGTTGAAATTAAAAAAAGCAATGCTTAAATATAAGCATTGCTCTAAATGATGATTTGAAATGTTTTTAATTAATGACTTTCGTGAGTACTTGAAGCAGGTGCTGCATCGTGTTGATGTGCAGGAGCATCAGTACTAGGGTGTTGGTGTGCAGCTTCGGTGCTATGACCAGAAGCGTGTGCGCCATGACCTTCGGCAGGCTTACTCATAACTTCTACAAAGTTAGCAGTACAAATAAATAATAAAATAACAACTAGTGAAAATGCAATTCCTGACCAATATTGCATTTTAGCAAGATTTTGTTCAGAATCTGCTCCATGAGCATCGTGATGAGTATCGTGTGACATTTTATTTTGTTTTATGAATTTGATGCGAAGATAATTCTTTGTATCGGAAAAAAAAGGTTGATGAATTATTTTTTTTGTTTCAAATCGTAAGCCTTATGCTACTAGCTATTTTCGAGCTTGTGGAGGTTCCATAATATGACCACATTTTTTACAAGTTCTTTTTTCTTCATCTGCATAAAATGCGTTCATTACTGGAGGGAGTTGGCTTACAATATCTGTTACGGCTAAAAATTTTTCATACAGTTTTTCATGACATTGTTCACAAAACCACATAAAGGCATCTTGACCTTCACCACCACGTACTCTTTCTACTACGATACCTACTGTATTGGGACCTCTTTGAGGCGAGTGGGGTACTCCTGCAGGAAGTAAAAAGATATCGCCTTCCTTGATGTTGATCTCCTTAATGACACCTTCATCTTGTATTCTAACTACAATATCTCCTTCTAATTGTAAAAACAATTCTTCGGTTTCATTATAGTGAAAATCTTTACGGTTGTTAGGGCCTCCTACTACCATAACTATAAAATCGCCAGTGTTTTGATAAATACAAGCATTCCCTACGGGTGGTTTTAATAAATGTCTATTATCATCAATCCATTTGTTTAAATTAAAAGCAGGTGCAACAGCCATAGTTAGATAATTTTTGTTTAAGCTTGTTTCAAATTTAGTATTTTTTTTGATAATTAGCTTTAGTATTAAATAATGTTGATAAAAAAGCGCTAATTCTGTGGAATTAACGCTTTTAAATTATTGACCTCTAAATCGTGGTTTTGAGCTGCCGGGCACCATTTCGTTTTGTGTACTACTTCTAGTGTTGTTTTCTGATACGCCAGTTCTTTGAACACCTGAATTAAAATTATTTCTTGTGTTTCTTTGTTGCTCCATTTGTATTTGACGCTGTCTGATTTGGTGGTCAATAGTAGCCTGTCTGTTAGCAGCATCTTGCTGTGCTCTTTGTTGCTCCATTTGTATTTGACGTTGTCTGTTTTGGTGGTCAATAGTAGCCTGTCTATTAGCAGCATCTTGCTGTGCTCTTTGTTGCTCCATTTGTATTTGACGCTGCCTGTTTTGGTTGTCAATAGTAGCCTGTCTGTTAGCAGCATCTTGCTGTGCTCTTTGTTGCTCCATTTGTATTTGGCGCTGTCTGTTTTGGTTGTCAATAGTAGCTTGTCTATTAGCAGCATCTTGCTGTGCTCTTTGTTGCTCCCATTGTGTTTGACTTTGTCTATTTTGGTGCTCATAGTTTACTCGAGAACGCTCATTAACGGCATTGTTATTTATGTGGTTTTGTTGTGCTTGTTGTTGTACATTTCTATTATAATTATGTTCATTGACTCCTTGATCAAAAGTTCTTGACATTGAGGCATCGTTTCTTTGACCATTTTGAATTGTACTGTTATGGTTTCTTTGAGTGGTTTCGATGTTATTATTATTTATTCTTTGATTTGCTACAGGTGTTTCTCTTAGTACAATGCTTCTACCACTTACAGCACTATTTGAAGTATTATAAGTTTCTGGTCTTCTGCTTATAGCACGGTCAATAGTTACTATTTTACTAGGTGCCGCACTTCTAGTGTTTTGCACTTGAGGCATGTACATTCTAATGTTATTGTTTTGCACCCTTGCTGTACCTCTTCTTGTATTGTTGGCTAAATTATACATACTTACATTTCTACCGGTTCTTTGATAATAATCTTGAGATCTAGGTCCTGTATAGTAATGATTGTTGTATGTATTATAGA
>JBDHYE010000239.1:0-3443 GCA_039811245.1 Chitinophagaceae bacterium
GGTGCGCTGTAGAGTGCCAGAAGGTGCTCTTGCCCCCTTTATCGTCCCAAGTTAAAAACTTAATTTGGGCATCAGTTTCTAATGGTCTGCTTAGGTCATAGATTTCACCATTCACTTCTGCAGCTAATACTTTACGGGCTAAGCCCTCGCTAATAGATTGGGCTATCTCAAATGAGCTAGTACCTTGAGGATAGCTTCTTACTACTTGATCTGGAAATGTAATTTGAACCATAAGGGTTTCAGATTCTTTTTTTAAGCTTGCAAAGGTATTATTTTAAATTTTTACCTAGACAAACTATTTATGAATTAAATAATATTGATCCATTAAAAAAAAACCGTCGGTAGTGCACCGACGGTTTAAATAGATTATGTTTAAAGTACTAAATTAAACGTAGCGCGTTATTTTTCAAATATTTGGGTGAAAATTAAACTGTAATCTACAAAATAAGAAGAGTCTTTTGCAGGAAATAAATTAATATTTTGCCAATTATTAACCTCATAAGTTAAGGTCATCGTTTTTTCACTCATTTTAGTAATTTTTGCTTCAATATATTCAGTACCTTTATTGGGACCAGCTGTTTTACTCCAATTTCCAAAAGTATATTGACCATTGTTGATTACTAAGGTCTTTTTATTGTCTTTTAAATACCAATCAAATGGAAGTTCATCAAGTTCCCCATTGCATTTACGACCACCTGTATATTGGGTGCCTTTATAATTGGCATTAAATGTAATGTAATCGTCAAGATAGCAGGAATCTCTATCTTTCAATACATCTACTACAGAATCTGATGTTATTAATGGTGAGACAACTTTATAAGTAAAGGCTTTCATTTTCCATTTACCGTCTCTTAAAATTTCTTCATAGTTTAAAGTGTCTTCAGTGCTTGATTTTTTACAAGATGGCAAAGCAAAGAAAAGTACTAAGGCAAGTAATAGTAGTCTCATAATTGATAAATAAGTAATATAAATTACAATTTGCGAATAAAGGTAATCATGTTTTGTAGAAAATGAAATATTAAGCCCATTTTTTTTCTAAATAGAGCTTAAAATCAATATTGCCTTATAAAAGTGTATTAACTTTTAAGATTTAGGTTAAAAAATTATGGTTTAAGTTGTGCTATTTGGTCTTTATATACTTGTGCTCTATTCTTGTTTACAGGTACTCCTAAGGCTTCATAAATATACTCTTGTGTTTTGGTTCTAATGTCTAAGCGGTTAATGAGTTTATTTTCTGCACTAGGGTTGATACGATTACTTAAAAAAACAAAAACGATTTGATAAAGAGGGTCTGCCCAGGCACAAGTACCTGTAAACCCTTGATGCCCGAAACAAAAAGCACTGCAATGATGCGCACAAGGGCCAGCATTATTGATATCGGGTTGTGCTTTATCAAAGCCTAAAGCCCTACGACTTATTCTAGAATGATAGTTTGTAAATTTTTCTACAGTACTTACTTGAAAGTATCTTTTGCCTTTATAGTAACCCATTCTTGATAGCATAAGGAGTATCTCGCCTACATCGTGTGCGCTGGCAAAAATTCCGGCATGACCGGCTACTCCACCCAGCATGGCTGCCGCCGGGTCGTGCACATATTTGTGTATTGTTTGTTTTCTAAAATCATTATCGATTTCTGTTGGAGCAATATCGGCTAGTGGGAATCGCTTCCAAGCATTATAGCCTATTTGGGTTAAGCCCATAGGTTTGTAAAATGTTTCTTGTACATAACTGTCAAGAGGTCTGTTGGTTATGGTTTCTACTACTTTTTGAAGAAATAAAAAATCTAAATCGCTATATACATAACGTCCTATATTTTCCAAAGGACTATTTAAGATGACATTCCAGATACTGTCTTTATAACTGTTCTTAAGAAATAAATTTTGTGCTACAGGAGTATTCCAGCCCTCTTGTGCTTTACTGCTATATAAATCGTTACGGGGCATACCCGCGCTGTCAAGTGTAGCTTTGTAAAAAGGGATCCAAGCCTTTAAACCCGCTTGGTGTAATAGTATGTTTTCAATACTAAGTTGTGCAGCAGGATATCCGCTTGTCCATGGCAGGTAATAGCCTAAATTTTTTTTTAAGTCCAAACGCCCTTCGTCATAGAGCTTCATTACTGCCAATGTAGTGCTTAAAATTTTAGTTAAGCTGGCTACATCGTACATGGTTTGTAAGCTAACAGCATTTTTTTTTTGATAATCGGTATAACCGAAAGCTTCATTAAAAATTACTTTGCCATTTTGCAGGGCTAAAATTCTAGCACCGGGGAAAGCTCCTTGCGCTAGTGCATTCTGCATGAGGTTTCTTAGTTTTAAGATAGGTGCATTGTTGATAATCCCTTTATAAGGGCCTCTATTACTACGGTCTAGCAGATTGGGGTTTTGTGGTATTAAGTTGGTATTGCTTTGAAAATCTGGGGCTTTTAATTTAGTACTTGGGCTTACGGGGAGGGCACCAGAAGCCTCTTGGGTATGGAATAAAATATCGGCAGCTACTTGTTGACAGATGCTATCATCTTCATAAAGCAGCAATGCAGCTTGAGCTTGGTCTGCATATTGTAAAATATAAGCATTCCCCATTAGCACAATGATACTATTGGTTTGAAGTTGTGCTTTTTTAAGAAAAGCCATACTCTGTGCATCTATACCATAGTTCTTATTTGGGTATATTTGAGTTTTGTGTAGAGTGATAATATTGACATCAAAGGCTTTTAGACTGTTGAGTGTGGCATCTACTTGGGCTTTAGTGCTCTTATTGTTAATCCATTTTTTTTGAATTGCAGGGTGATATTTTTCTAAATAATCGGGCATTTTACTTTCCAATGTGTTAAGTCCGATATATTGGATTTTAGACTTTGGATTTTTAAGTTTTTCTAGTATTTGATCTTGTTGAGTACCCAACAAGCTTGCTGCTTTCTGAGCTACTTTTTTTCTTAATAAGGCAGTAGTCTTGTTGAGGTCTTGAGTGAGATTACGGGTGTCAATAGGGGTTTCAAGATGTAGCCCATACTGGTATTTGGCCGTTAATATCTTTTTGATTTTAGCTTCAAAGTCATTAGCTTTTATTTTCCCAACATGCAGTGCTTCTTTAATTTTTACAATGGCTTTAGGTACATCTTGTGAGAAAAGTAAGATATCATTACCAGCCATTAAGGCCTTGAGGTCCACCTCGCCGGGTGGGAAATACTTAGCCACTCCGTCCATATTTAGAGCATCTGTAAACACTAATCCTTTAAAACCCATTTCTGTTTTTAAAAGTTGTTGTACCACATTATAAGATAATGTAGTAGGGATATGAGGTTCTTTCTCTAGTGCCGGTACTTCTAAATGCGCTACCATAAGGCTTTGTGCGCCTTCTTTGATTAGTTCTTTGAAAGGGTAAAGTTCAATATCTTGCAGCTGGCTTAAGCTTTGTTTTAAAATGGGTAGGTCTTTATGAGAGTC
>JBDHYE010000240.1:0-3441 GCA_039811245.1 Chitinophagaceae bacterium
ATGGTAATACTTTGAGCAATTTTGATAGATAATTGCCTTTTATTAAACGATATGGTATATTACTATCAATAATATAAACTCTAAATAAAACTAAATTCAATAATCTTACAATTCTAGTAATAATTAATCGATTAAAATCATCGTAACGTTTTTCTCTATTCCCTAAAATAAAATTAGAGGTTGAACGACAATTCCATAATTTAGGAAAATCTTCAGGAACAAATTGATTATCACTATCGACCTGAAACACCCAATTAGGGTTATAGGTAACAGCAGAATTGTAACCATTTAATACAGCATTTCCATGACCCGCATTATCTTGATGTATAACTACTAAATAATCTAATTCAATTGATAATTTATTTAGAATTTCAGGTGTTGAATCTTTTGAACCATCATTAATTAATATTATCTTAAAATTTTGATGTTGAAGAAATTCTTTTATAAAATTTCCCCAAGATTTTATAACCTCTTCTATACATTCAGCTTCATTATATACAGGAATTACAATAGCAAGTTCTAAATTTTGAGACATAGTTTTTTCTTAAAATTACTTATAAAGTTCGTTTTGTTTCTACTTCTTCATATCCTTCTATAATATCGCCAATGCGGATATCATTATAGTTTTTAACCATCAAACCACATTCATATCCATAAGCTACTTCTTTCACGTCGTCTTTGAAGCGTTTTAAAGAGGATAGCTCTCCATTATAAATTACGATACCATCACGTATAATGTTCAGCTTATTATTTCTACCCATTTTACCATCAAGCACATAACAACCGGCTACAGTACCTACACCACCTATTTTATAAACTTCTCGCACTTCAATATTACCTACTACTTTTTTCTCAATCTTAGGTTCTAGAAGTCCTTCCATTGCGCTCTTCACATCTTGAATTGCGTCGTAAATGATCGAGTAGTTTCTAATTTCGATATTTTCTTGGTCGGCTAGTTTAGAGGCTTGTGAAGATGGTCTAACTTGGAAACCAATAATGATAGCATCTGAGGCTGTGGCCAATAGCACATCGCTTTCTGTGATTTGACCTACGGCTTTGTGTACAATATTTACGGCTACTTCTTCTGTTGATAGTTTTTGTAATGAATCACTCAATGCTTCTACAGAACCATCAAAGTCGCCTTTAATGATAATAGGTAGCTCTTTAAAGTTGCCTAGTGCTAAACGTCTGCCTATTTCATCAAGGGTAAGATGTTTTCTAGCTCTGATACCTTGTTCACGCAATATTTGACCTCTATGATTGGCAATAGATTTTGCCTCATTCTCATCACTATATTGTTTAAACTTCTCACCGGCTTGTGGCGCACCATTTAAACCTAATATTTGTACAGGTGTAGAAGGTTCCGCTTTGGTAACCCGCTGTCCACGCTCGTTAAACATGGCTTTAATTTTACCATAATATTGTCCAGATAAGATCATTTCACCTTGGTTTAGGGTGCCATTTTGTACGAGGATAGTGGTAACATAACCTCTACCTTTATCCAGTGCAGCTTCTATCACACTACCCGATGCGCTCTTGTTAGGATTGGCTTTAAGTTCTAATAGTTCTGCTTCTAATAATATTTTTTCGAGCAATAAATCAATATTCAAACCTTTTTTAGCAGATATTTCTTGGCTTTGGAATTTTCCACCCCAATCTTCTACTAAGATGTTCATTTGAGCTAATTGTTCCCTTATTTTTTCAGAGTTAGCGCCTTCCTTATCTATTTTATTGATAGCAAAAATCATTGGGAGTCCAGCGGCTTGTGCATGCGATATTGCTTCTTTTGTTTGTGGCATTATGGCATCATCGGCAGCTACTACGATTACAGCAATATCGGCTACTTTAGCACCTCTAGCACGCATTGCGGTAAAGGCTTCGTGACCAGGAGTATCTAAGAAGGTGATTTTTTTACCCATTGGGGTTTTCACTTGATAGGCTCCGATATGTTGAGTAATACCACCATCTTCACCTGCTACAACATTAGCTTTTCTGATATAGTCAAGTAATGATGTTTTACCATGATCTACGTGACCCATAATGGTTACAATAGGAGCACGTTCTTGTAAATCTTCTTCGGCATCTACTTCTTCAATTTCTTCTTCTTGATTCTGATCTAGGTTAATAAACTCTACTTCATAATTAAATTCACTAGCTACGAGTTCAATAATTTCGGCATCGAGTCTTTGGTTTATAGACACCATAATACCCAAGCTCATACATTTACTAATTACTTCAGTAAACGGTACATTGAGTAGGTTGGCTAATTCACTCACAGAGATAAACTCTGTTAATTTAATTAATTGTCCATCAACATGTTCTTCAGCAGCACGTTTTTCGGCAAAATGTTCTCTTTTATCGCGTCTATATTTTGCTTTTTGATTTTTACTTAATTGTCGTCCACCACCGGTAGCATTAGCCAATTTATTTTGGGTCTCGTGGATTTTCTTTTGTATTTGTTTTGCATCAATTTCTTGAGGTCCCTGTTGAGCCGTATTTTGCCCTCTATAATTAGGGTTTTTATTGCGGTCGTTGTTGTATCTATTATTCCCAGCGTTTCTATCTTGGTTTTGCCCAGGTCTATGTCCTCCTCCTTGATGATTATTATTGTTTCTATTGGTATTTGGAGTATTCCCTTGGTTATTTCCAAAACGATTTTGACCTGTGTTGTTAGCACCTTGGTTATTATTTCGTTGGTCGGGTTTAAAGTTTTCGGGTTTCTTTTGTACAGGTATCCGTTTTCTATTTCTTTTTTCTTTGCTATCGCTTTCTGCTTTTGTAGGCAATTCTATTTTACCTAATATTTTAGGTCCTTCTAGTTTAGGTGCTTTAGTTTGGATATGCTCTACTTTAGGCGCTTCTAGTTCATCATTAGTTTCTACATTATTAGTAGTAGTTTGCTCTTTTGTTTGAGGTGCTTCTTCTTTTGGTGTAGTTTCAATGGTGCTTATAGGCGCTTTTGCTACTTTTTCTGTCTCTGTTTTAGGCGTTTCTTGTACTTTTTCGGCTTCAACAGTTTTTGCTTTACCTTTTGTAGTTTTAGTACTTTCTACTGGTGTAGCAGTTGAGGTTTCTGGTTCTGATTTTTTAGTAGTTTTTTTAGGGCGAGTACTTTGATTTAATTTATCTAAATCAATTTTACCTAATACATTAGGACCATCTACCTTTGGCGAAGCGGTTTCAATATGTTCAGGACTAAGCGGTTCGTTAGCAGGGCTAGTGCTCGACTGTTTTACTTCTTTGCTATCTTGTTCTGTTACTTTTGCTATTTCTACTTCAGGGGCTACAATAGTATTTTCTACTGGAGTCTCCTCTTTAGCTATAGTTTCAGCTTCTTCTTTAGCTTTCTTGGTTGTTTTTTTCTTTTCTTCTAATTTACCTACTACTTTAAGTTCCAATTTTGGAGCAGCAATACTTACTTTTTCATCAAGTGTTTTTGAA
>JBDHYE010000241.1:0-3430 GCA_039811245.1 Chitinophagaceae bacterium
GCCCCCGAAATTTATGCTGCCTTCGTGCGCAAGCTCATCAACTGGCTCACGGTCAAAACCGGCGAAGGCGATTTGTTTGAAATCGACACCCAACTCCGCCCCAACGGCAGTTCGGGCCTGCTGGTGACCAGCTTTGACGCCTACGCGGCCTACCAACAACAGCGCGGCAGCAACACCGCCTGGACCTGGGAGCACCAGGCCATGACGCGCGCCCGTTTCGTGCTGGGCAGCGAAGACCTGCCCGGCGCCCCGGCCACCGCGCACCCCACGCTGCGCGAGCGCTTTGACGCCGTGCGCCACGCCGTCATCACCGCCCCGCGCGATCCTGCGGCCTTGCGCCAGGAGATCCACGCCATGCGCGAGCGCGTGCGCGCGGCCCACCCCGCACCCGAGGGCGTGTTTGACATCAAGCACAGCCCTGGCGGCATGGTGGACGCCGAATTTGCCCTGCAATACCTGGTGCTGCTGCACGCCGCCCAGCACCCCGAACTCATCCCCAACCTGGGCAATATCGCCTTGCTGCAACGCGCCGAAGCCGCGGGCCTATTGCCCCCAGGCGTAGGCCAGAGCGCAGCCAACGCCTACCGCGAACTGCGCCGCATACAGCACCGCGCACGCCTGGACGAGGCCCCCACCCAACGCCCCCTGGCCGAACTGCACAGCGAACGCGACGCCGTGCTGGCCTTGTGGCATGCGGTGTTTGGGGCCCCCTCAACGCCCCATTGATCGGCCCATGGGTCAACGCGCAGCGAAGCGCTCGGCCGCCTGCACGATGGCGCCGAGCTTGGCCTCGGCGATCTGCAGCGAGCAGATGGGGTTGTCGGCAAAGGTGGCAAAGCCGCAGTCGGGGTGCAGCAGCAGGCGGTCGGCGCCAAACAGGTCGGCCGCACGCGCAATGCGCGCCGCGATCTCATCGACCGATTCAATGGCGCGCTGCTTCTGATTCACCACGCCCACGCCAATGCGCGCATCGGCGGGCAATTTTTGCAGCAGCGCCATGTCGCCAGCGCGCGGCGTGCAGGCTTCGAGCAGGTAGGCGCCGACCTTCATGCTGGCCAGCGTGGGCACCAGCGGCGCGTAGCTGCCCGAGAGCGCCACCGACTCGTCGGGCGTCCAGTTGCCACGGCAAACATGCATGGCGATGCGCTCGCGCGGAAAGCCCTCGACCACGGCGTTGATCAGGTCGCGTGCAAAACCCAGTTCGTGCTCCGGCCCTTCGGTTTCAGACAGCGCACCGCACATGAAACTGCGCTTGCTTTTCTGGCCGCTGAAGACCACGTCCGACAGCACCGGCTCGTCGAGCTGCACCAGCGACACGCCAGCGTTGATCAAATCAGCCAGCTCCTCGCGCAGCACGCGCACGATGTCGGCGGCGATCTCCTCGCGGCTGGCGTAGACGTTGTCGGCGATGCAGTCCATCCACATCGTGCGCGTCAGCAGGTACGGTCCGGGCAGCGCCACCTTGATGGGGACGCTGGTGACGGAGCGCAGAAAGTCGAACTCGTGCGCCACCAGCGGGCGGCTGCGGCGAATGCGGCCAAACACGCCGGGGTGGCGCACGTCGGCCGCCGGAACGTCCAGCGCGCGCAGCTCGGCCTCGAACGCCACCGGGTCTTCCACCAGCGGCAGCAAATCGACCAGCGGCACCAGCTGGCAGTTGTCCAGGCGCGTGGCGACGAAGCTGGCGTAGCTGTCGCGGCGCTGCTCGCCATCGGTGTACATCGTCGCCCCAGCGCGCTGCTGGGCGGCGGCGATCAGGCGCACCGCGTCATCCGCCGTTTCCTGGAAGCTGGCTTCGTCCAGCCGCCCCTGCACGTGGGCGTGCATGGCATCGACCATCCAGCGCGGGCGCGGCCAGCTGCCCATGCTGGTGACGGTGAGCGGCGGCAGCGGCGGTGGTGCGGGCGGCGGCGCGCGCGGCGCCAGCGGGACGGCATCGGCCGGCGCGGGCGCTGCCTTGGGCTGCGCCGACACGCTGGCGGCGCGCTCTGTCAATGACCCCTTGCACACCAGGAAGCTGCGCTGCTTGCCCTCTTTAGTCCAGCTGATGAGGTCGTTCTTCGTCATCCGGCACCAGGCGGGCAGGTCTTCGTCCACCGAGATTTCGGTGGAGCGGATCTCCAGCAGGCCGCCGCGCGGTAGCGGGTCGATGTGCTTGCGGATCAGCAGCAACAGGCCGTTGCCGCAATCGAGGTCGCCGCCATCGAAGGCAACGTCGGGGGGCAGCGCGTGCTGCGTTGTGGGTTCCATGTCAAGCGCTCCTTGTCTTTCGGCGGCCCAGCTCGAAGGCGACAGCGAACAGGCCCAGCGCGGCCAACGCCAGCCCGCCAATCAATGCAGGCGACAGTGCCGCTTTCGGCTCGGCCGGGCTGGCCGAGGCATAGGTACGCTCCAGCATGGCACGGCCCACGTCTTTCAGAATGGCCTGCCCGGTCACACGGCCCTGGCCCAACACCAGATCGACGTTGGTGATGCCGCTGCCGCCCAGGTTGTGCGATCGGTTGCCCTTGCTGTCCTGCACATGCCAGGCGAGCACCTGATCGCCCTCGATGCGATCCACCACCACCTTAAAGTAGCCCTGCGGGCCGTCCACCGAGGCGCCAGGTTTGAGGCGAATTTCCTGCTTGTTAACCAGCATGTAGCCAAAATTGTGCCCCGTCGGGCAGCCCACCGGGTAGACCGCAAAGCGTGCGTCACCGGTAAAGTCGGCGCCATAGTTCAGGCTGTAGGCCTTGGCATAGATTTTCAGGTTGGCTTTTCCGTCCTGGAAGGGCGTGGGCCACGGCGAAAGAAAGCCCGCCACGTCGCCGTACTCAAACACCAGCGCCTTGCGCGCCGTGGTGTCTTCAATCAGCAGCTGGGGTTGCACCGGCCCCAGCGTTTTGGTGAAGACAGTTTTGCCGCCCTCCAGCACCTCCACCACCACCGTGCCGGCCTGGGCATCGACGGAGGCCACACGCACCGTGCGCGGGCCCGCATTCCAGCTGTCGCCCGCACTGGCGGCGCCGGCAAACAATTTTTCATCGGCCAGCAGCAGGCGGTCCATGCGCACCCCGCTGATCCAGTCGAAGACGATTTTTTCGCGCGTGATGTCCGAGGCCTGGCCCTGGTTGTAGAGCTGTGAAAAACGCTTGCCATCCCCCCACCACTGCGTTTGCGTGGTGGTCAGCACCGGAGCGCCGAAGGCCCATTCCCAGTCGGTGCCGGCAATGGTGCGCACGTGCAGCGTGTGGTTGGCCGTCTGCGCATGCGTGATGGTGGCGTAGTAGTGGTAGACCTGCCCACCGACGGCAACGCTTTGGCCCGCCGGGATCGTCACATTTTCCTTAACGACCACCGACATGTCGTAATCGACGTAGGTGCTGAACTTTCCCAGCACCGGCAGCTGCTCGCCGCGCAGTGCCACCTCGCCGCCCCAGGTATCTTCCAG
>JBDHYE010000242.1:0-3430 GCA_039811245.1 Chitinophagaceae bacterium
CAAGGAGGTATTGTAAAGCAAGAAGCACCCATTAACCTTTCAAACGTGATGCTTTGGGATGCTAAAGTAAAAGCAGCTGTAAGAATCAAACGTGAAAGAAAAGAAGGTTCTTTTGTTAGAATTTCAAAAAAATCAGGGGAGGTAATTAAATAATGGCAACTACAAAATATTCTCCAAGACTACAGTCTAAATACAAAAATGAAGTAGTACCCGCATTGATGAAAAAATTCGGTTACAAATCTATCATGGAATGTCCTAGATTGGTAAAAATATGCCTTAACCAAGGGGTTAAAGGAGCTACATCGGATAAAAAACTTATTGACGATGCAGTGAATGAAATGACAAATATCTCAGGTCAAAAAGCTGTAGCAACATTATCTACTAAAGATATTTCAAACTTTAAATTGCGTAAAGCAATGCCTATTGGTTGTAGAGTTACATTACGTGCAACAAATATGTATGAATTTATGGATCGTTTTGTAGCAGTGTCTTTACCAAGGGTACGTGATTTTAAAGGGATCAACGAAAAATCTTTTGATGGTCGTGGTAACTATACTATGGGTGTTACTGAGCAAATCATTTTCCCAGAAATCAATATTGATAAAATAAGCCGTATTACTGGTATGGATATCACTTTTGTGACTACTGCACGTACTAATGAAGAGGCTTATGAATTATTGAAAGAGCTAGGTATGCCTTTTAAAAACATTAAAAAAGATAATAAATAATTATACATGGCAAGAGAATCAATTAAAGCCCGCCAACGTAAGCGCGAAAAAATGGTTGAAAAGTATGCTGAAAAGCGTGCTGCCTTAAAGAATGCCGGCGATTATGCAGCCCTCGATTTATTACCACGTAACTCTAGTGCAGTACGTTTAAAAAATCGTTGTCAACTTACTGGTCGTCCTAAAGGTTATATGCGCTACTTTGGTATATGCCGTAACATGTTCCGTGATATGGCATTAGATGGAAAAATACCTGGTGTTAAAAAAGCTAGCTGGTAATTTAAACACCCTACATATCCATCAACAAAAGAGGAATTATTAGTTTTTAGGTCTGCATACTAATTAAGTGTATAACGAAACCAAAAACAATCATTAACAATTAAAAGATTTAAATTTAAAAATGGTAACAGATCCAATAGCAGATTTTTTAACACGTGTACGTAACGCTCAAATGGCTCAACATCGTATTGTTGAAATACCTGCTTCTAATGTTAAAAAACGCATCACTGAAATTTTATACGAAAAAGGATATATCTTAAAGTATAAATTTGAAGATGACAATAAACAAGGTGTTATTAAAATAGCCCTTAAATACGATGCTACTACAAAAGAACCTGCTATCCGCACGCTTGAAAGAGTAAGTCGCCCAGGTCTTCGTCAATATGCTAAACCTTCTGAAATTCGTAGAGTACACAACGGTTTAGGTATCGCTATAGTTTCTACTTCTAAAGGTGTAATGACCGATAAAGAAGCAAAAGCTCAGAATGTAGGCGGAGAAGTACTTTGTAATATATTCTAACTCATTTATCACTTTCTAAACCTTAAGCTTTATATCCTATACAGGCTGATCGTTTAGAAAGTTTTTTAAACATAAATAACATACAATTAAACTAAAAGTTTATGTCACGTATAGGCAAAAAAATAATTAACATAGCACAAGGCGCTACATTAACTGTTTCTCCAACTAACGAGTTAACGGTTAAAGGACCTAAAGGAGAATTAAAACTTCAATTAGATAGAGATATCACTATTGAACAAAACGATGGTACAGTAGAAATTAAACGTCCTACGGATCAAATTCGTCATCGTGCATTACACGGTTTATATCGTTCACTAGTAGCCAATATGGTCACTGGAGTTACACAAGGTTTTTCAAAAACATTAGAATTAGTGGGTGTGGGTTATCGTGCTAGTGTAACAGGTCAAGAAATTGATTTAGCATTAGGTTATTCTCATAACATCATTTTCCAACTACCTAAAGAGGTTAAAGCAAGTGCTACAGCAGAGAAAGGTAAGAACCCAACAATTACTTTAGAATCTACTGATAAACAATTATTAGGTCAAGTAGCAGCAAAACTTCGTAGCTTACGTAAGCCTGAGCCGTATAAAGGTAAAGGGGTTAGATATAGTGATGAAGTGGTACGTAGAAAAGCTGGTAAATCTGCAAGTAAATAAGATATTTAAACTAGTATAAAAATTCATTTTATCGGTAGCTCGTCTATTTCAACATACGAAGCCCGTAAATTTTAAAATAAATTAAATCATGTCTTTAGATAAAAAAGTAGTACGTCGTCAAAAATTGCGCTGGCGTATTCGTGCTAAAATTTCTGGCACTGCCCAAAACCCAAGATTATCTGTGTTTCGTAGCAATACTGCTATTTATGCACAACTAATAGATGATACTAAAGGTTTAACTCTTGCATCTGCAAACTCTCGTCAAAAAGATATAGCACCTCAAAAAGGAACCAAATTAGAACAATCTGTTTTAGTGGGTAAAGCATTAGCTGCACAAGCCAAGAATCTTGGTATTGAGAAATGTGTGTTTGATCGTGGTGGTTATTTATATCATGGTCGTGTAAAAGCCGTAGCTGAAGGTGCTCGTGAAGGAGGCTTGAAATTTTAATTCAAAAAATACTTATTAATTTTGAGGTTTTAATTAAACACAACTTCAAACTTATTTAAAATTATAAAGAAACAATGTCTAAGACACAATTCAATCGCGTTAAAGCTGGAGATTTAGAGTTACACGAGAAAGTAGTAGCTATCAATAGAGTAGTAAAAACTACTAGTGGTGGACGTACATTTAGTTTTTCTGCACTTGTAGTAGTAGGAAATGGTAATGGCGTTATCGGTCAAGGTTTAGGTAAAGCTAAAGAAGTACAAGAAGCTATTGCTAAAGGTATTGACGATGCTAAAAAGAATTTGATTCAAGTACCAGTAATGAATGGCACTATCCCTCATGATCAATACGCTAAAGATGGTGCTGCTAAAGTACTTATCCGTCCTGCTGCACACGGTACTGGTGTAATTGCTGGTGGTAGCATGCGTGCTGTATTAGAGGCTGCTGGTTATACCGATATCCTTTCTAAATCTTTAGGTTCTGCTAACCCTCAAAACGTGGTAAAAGCTACTGTTACTGCATTATCAAAATTGCGTGAGCCAGTAGCGGTTGCTAAGCAAAGAAATATCAGCCTTAAAAAAGTATTTAACGGATAATTTAATCCTATTTTTTAATCCTGTTTAAAATAACGATTATGTCAAAAATTAAGGTAACTCAAGTAAAAAGCGGTATAGACCGTCCAGAGAACCAAAAGCGCACTTTAAAAGCTTTAGGTTTAAATAAATTACACCGTAGTGTTGAGATAGAAGCTACTCCTTCTATCTTAGGTATGGTACGTACTGTAAATCATTTAGTAAAAGTTGAA
>JBDHYE010000243.1:0-3412 GCA_039811245.1 Chitinophagaceae bacterium
TTCAATGCTATGTCAACAAGTAAAGAAAAAATAATCAGATATTGCCAGTATCAAGAGCGTTGTCATAAAGAAGTAAAGAACAAACTTTATGAATTAGGTGCCCATAGTGAAGAAGTAGAACAACTGTTATGCACTCTGTTAGAGCTTGGGCTTATTGATGAGCAGCGTTTTGCAGAAAGCTATACTAGAGGAAAATTTAGAATAAAACAATGGGGCAAAAACAAAATCGTTACCGGTTTAAAACAATTACAGATTAGTCCTTATTGTATCCAGAAAGGGCTAGCACAAATAGAAGAACAGGAATACCTCGAAACACTTGAAAAATTAGCTTATAAAAAACTGAACTTACTCAAGAAAGAAAAAAATCCTTTTTTACTCAAAAAACAACTCTTTCAGTATTTATATCAAAAAGGATATGAGTCGGAGCTGATACAAGAGGAGATCAATAAAATATTTCTTAAAGCATAACAACGAAATAGTAAACATTTTTAATCAGCATTACTAACTCTAAAATGATTAAACTTGGTACAGATTCAAATAATCATTGTGCTGATAAGTATTTACAACAAAAAAACTATTATTTTTAACCCCAAAAACCTTTATATATATTCGCATAATGGTACAAAAAGTAACACATAATATTAATGTAGTAGTGGAGACTTTTTATCAAGCTTTACAAAGCCGCCCCAATATGGGTGAGTACCTTTTTGCGTATAGAGTAACTATTGAAAACCTTGGAACCGTACCTATAAAATTATTACGTAGGCATTGGTTTATTTTAGATAGTAACGGGAGCATAAGAGAGGTGGAAGGAGAAGGTGTAGTGGGCAATCAACCTAGTATTGAGCCGGGTCAAAATTACCAATATGTATCTTCATGCAATTTAAATAGCGATATGGGGAAAATGTATGGGCACTACACTATTGAAGACCTTTACAGTAAAAAGAATCTAA
Source organism: Chitinophagaceae bacterium (assembly GCA_039811245.1). Taxonomy (GTDB): domain Bacteria; phylum Bacteroidota; class Bacteroidia; order Chitinophagales; family Chitinophagaceae; genus Rurimicrobium. The sequence continues at coordinate 954 of JBDHYE010000243.1, forward strand.
AAGTACTGATTCCTGAATTTCAGTTAATCGCACCCTTTAAAAACAATTAATTTACTGCCATAAATTTTATTATAAGCAGTAGCATCAAACATCGAATAATAATATTATGCCTGTATTTAGATTTAGAGTGTATTGGGAGGAAGACGACTTAATCTATAGAGATATTGAAATCCTTACTGCACAAAGTTTTTTAGATTTTCACAAAGCCATTTACACCGCTTTTGAATTTGACGGAAAGCATAATGCTTTTTTTTATGAGAGCAATGACCGCGGGCAACGCTTAAGAGCTCTGTCTAGCGAGGTATTGAGCAATAAACGTGATGCTCCTGCCTTATCAATGCTCAAAACACCGGTTGCTGCATTGGTGAGTGCCCCTGACCAAAAATTTATTTATGTATATGACCCACTTAAAAATTGGACATTTTTAGTTGAACTCATTAGTATCCTAGAGCATGAAGAGAGTCAAAAAGCTTATCCATTTACACTACGTAAAGAAGGTATGGCTCCGCAACAATACCATTTAGGAGCTACACAAAACATGCTTCTTGAAATTGAGAATAAATACGACCTTGGCGCCGACGAAATGTCTGAAGGTTATAGTAGCGACAATGATAGCACCAGCGAAGGAGAAGAGTCTTACGATAGTAGTGTTGAAGAGAGTGATTTTTAATAAAAAAACCTTAGTTGATGATTTCAAAAACAGTGCCTTTTAGACACTGTTTTTTTTGTAACTTTGCAGCACTTTTTAAATTACTGAAAAGTACTTATTTCATTTTTTATAAAAAATATTAAACACAATGAAGATTTTAGTCTGTATTAGCCCAGTGCCCGATACTACCACCAAAATTGCATTTTCTGAAAATGACACTCAATTTAACACACAAGGTGTAACCATGGTGATTAACCCTTATGATGAGTGGTATGCATTGGTAAGAGCCTTAGAACTTAAAGAAGCAGATGCGTCAAACACCTTACACTTAATCACCGTAGGTAAACCCGATGCTGACGCTGTTATTCGTAAAGCCTTAGCCTTAGGCGGTGATGAAGCCATAAGAATTGATACGGATAGTAACGACCCTTATGTTATTGCAAGCCAAATAGCTGCTTATGCTAAAAATGAAAATTATGATCTAATCCTTTGTGGTAAAGAAACCACAGATTACAATAATGGAGCAGTAGGTGCAATGCTTGCAGAACAATTAGATGTTAACTATATTAGTTTTGCGAGTAAGCTAGATATGAATGGTACAGTAGCGCAAGTGAATAGAGAAATAGACGGTGGAGAGCAAAGCGTATCTTGTGCATTACCTTTGGTGCTGAGCTGTCAAAAAGGTATGGCAGAAGCACGCATTCCCAATATGAGAGGCATTATGGCTGCACGTACTAAACCCTTAAAAGTAGTAGCTCCCGTAGAAGTGAGTGCATTAAGCCAAATCGTAAGTTATGATCTACCAGCAGCTAAAACTGGGGTTAAAATGTTTACTATAGACCAAATGGACGAATTAGTAGCAGCGCTTCATAATGAAGCAAAAGTAATTTAATTAATAATATTCAAATCTAAAAAGTAAAAAATATGAGCGTATTAGTTCTCGTAGAAAATATAGAAGGTCAATTTAAGAAAAAATCTTTTGAGTTAGTACAATATGCTAACCATATTGCTCAAAGCCTAAACACTAGCACAACTGCCCTAGTACTTGGTGATTCAAGCGCAGCAGAAATGGAGCAATTAGGATTATATGGTGCACAGAAAGTGCTTCACGTAAGCGATAGCAGATTAAATAACCTTTGTGGTAAAGCTTATAATAAAGCCATACTTGCAGCAATTGAAAATACTGCTGCTCAAATCATTGTTTGCCCACATGACACAGTTGGTAAAAGTGTAGCACCCCAAATTGCTTCTAAATTGAAAGCCGCATTAGTAACTGGTGCAATCTCTTATCCAGATTTACAAAATGGTTTTGTGGTTAAAAGAAATGTTTTTGCTGGTAAAGCCTTTGCTCAAGTAGCTTTAAATACAGACAAAAAAGTTATTACCTTATTGGCCAATAGTTTTCCGGTTCAGAAAACAGGCAACCCTGCTAGCGTTGAAGCGCTAAATGTTTCTTTTACTGATGCCGATTTCGGTATTCAGATACTTTCTACACAAAAAGTAAGTGGAGAAATTCCATTGGCTGAAGCAGAATTAGTAGTAAGTGGAGGTAGAGGTCTTAAAGGTCCCGAAAACTGGGGTGTTATCGAAGATTTAGCCAGCGCTTTAGGAGCTGCCAAAGCCTGCTCTAGACCCGTAGCCGATGCACATTGGAGACCTCACCATGAGCATGTAGGTCAAACAGGTGGTACGATACGTCCCAACTTATATATCGCTATTGGTATCTCAGGTGCTATTCAACACTTAGCGGGTGTAAATGGTTCTAAAACCATAGTGGTGGTCAATAAAGACCCAGAAGCTCCATTCTTTA
>JBDHYE010000244.1:0-3412 GCA_039811245.1 Chitinophagaceae bacterium
ATGCTCCATTTGCTGTACTGATATTTTATCAGGATCAAGCAATACCGCAAATGCATGTTTATGCGCTTGCTTTAAGTTTTGAAAACCTTCTAAGATAATAGTCTTTCTATTCATTGCAAGGCGAAGTTAATAAAAAAGAAGTACCCTAATTCTATTGGATACTTCTTTCTGAATAAATTAATATGTCTGAAATTATTTTTTAAGTAAATCTCTAATTTGAGTTAATAATTCTTCTTGGCTTGGACCTGATGGTGCCGGAGCAGCCTCTTCTTTTTTCTTGAGTTTATTCATCGTTTTTATTACTAAGAACATTACAAAGGCTACAACTAAAAAGTCAATACTTGCGGTAATAAAACTGCCCCACTGTATGGCTACCTCTGCTACCTCAGGGCTGGTTACTGTTCCTGATGCATCTTTTACAGCAGGAATTGCTTCTTTAAGCACCCATTTCTTTTCATTAAGATTCACACCACCTAATATAACGCCTACCAGCGGAGCAAACATTTTTTCTACAAATGCACTGACTACTTTACCAAAAGCAGCTCCCATTACAAAGGCAATGGCTGTATCTACTAAATTGCCTTTTAGGGCAAACTCTTTAAACTCTTTAATAAATCCCATGTTATTCGTTTTATTTTGTCCAAAAATAAGGCTTAATTTTAAAAATCAAAATCCTAACAAGTAACCGTACAGTTTTAATCAGCTTTTTATTTTAACATAATTCTTATTTTACTTTTTAAACTTCAAATGCTACTCCAAGTCTTAGTGCAAACAAAAATTGAGAAAACATGATTTCATTTATTAAGAAAAGTTTAATTATTGCTTCTGTAGGGCTACTAAATACCATAGGTACACAAGCTCAAAATGCTAAAGAGTCTAATGTTACCTATAACAAAATGAATGTACCTGCTTATATAGCAGATTTTAATGTGCCTAGTGATTTAATGCAAACAACTTTAGAAGACCGCTTAAAAAAAGCAACGGGTACCAGTGGAAGTAAGTCTAAGGGCTATAGAAAATATGAGGGTGTTACTTTTTCTGAAATTTCTCCTAATAAAATTGATGTTTATACCAAAGTAAGCGGTAAGAAAAATAACAGTAATGTGATTATGCTTGTTTCTACAGGTTATGATAATTTTATAAATGGTGCTAAAGATGCTACAATAGCTAATAATAGTATTGCATTTTTAAATAAGCTAACAGAAGACGCCACCAATATGAAAGCCGCAATAGATCTTGCTGCACAGCAAAAAGCATTAAAAGAAGCTGAAGAAAAATTGAAAAAAGAAGAAAAAGAAAAAGAGCGTTTAGCTAAGAAAAAAGCAAAATTAGAAAAACAATTAGAAGATGGCACTAAATCTACTGAGAAAGCAGGACAAGCTGTTGAAAGAGAAAAAACAAAACTAGAAGATCTGAAGAATAGTGATCCTAATGCTAAGTAAGATATAAATTTTACTCAAAATAATTTTCGAAAAGCCGAACAGCTTATTTTTACAATAATCTGCTTCGGTTTTTTTTATTAATAGAAAGAAAATTATCAATATTAATTAGAAATTTGTGGCTTCCATTATCAAAAAAATGAAACATTATTTTATTTGCATTTGTTGCTTCTTAATGTTAGGGTTCCCTAATGAGTTAGCGGCACAAAATACAAGTGAAATGGGTGGAGATAGTAGCCATTTATGGCCATCTATTGTAGTGGGGATAGATACATTTCCGATGGTATATCTAAATGAAGTAGTATGTTATGAAAATTTAACTCCAGCACAAAGAAGACGTTTAAATAGAATAGCACGCCGCCAAGAACGTCGTCAAAATAGAGATGAGGCCGCCTATGCACGATTACGCTATAATGTGTACAAAGTATATCCCTATGCTAATATTGCGGCTTATTTATTAAAAGGTGTTGATGAAAAATTAGCCCAAATACCCGATAAAGAAGCTCGAAAAAAATATATTAAAACTGTAGATAAAGAACTTAATAAACGTTTTAAAGGGGAGCTTGAAGAATTTACAATTTCTCAAGGAGTGGTTTTAGTAAAATTAATCAACAGGCAAACAGGAAGAAGTTGCTACGACATCATACAAGAGCTTAAAGGCGGCTTTAATGCTACAGTATGGCAAGGTATAGCCTTGGTGTTTGGTAATAATTTACGTAAACCTTATGACCCTCAAGATAAAGATAAGGATATCGAACAAATAGTAATGGAGATAGAAGCTGCTGCTAAGGCTAGAGCAGCTCAAAAAAGTTAGATTAAAATATGTGGATAGATACCCATACACACTTATATGATGCTGAAAGTATCGATGAGCAAGATATACAAATACAACAAGCCATAGATGCAGGTGTAACGAAACTGTTTATGCCTAACTGCGATAGTACTACGATAGCCCCAATGATGGCAATTTCAAATCGTTTTCCTAAGCAATGCTTCTCAATGATAGGTTTGCACCCTTGCTATGTAAAAGAAAATTACAAAGAAGAATTACAAAAAATAGAAGCGTTATTGGGGAATGAGCATATCATTGCAATAGGTGAAGTAGGGCTGGATTATTATTGGTCTAGAGATTATGACCTAGAGCAACGTATGGCTTTTGAACAACAAATAGATTGGGCTTTAGCCTATCAATTACCCTTAATTATACATTCTCGCTCATCTACTAAAGAGTGTCTTGATATTGTTCGTAAAAAACAGAATGGTAGTTTGAAAGTCCTCTTCCATTGTTACAGTGGTACACTTGAAGAGGCTAAGCGCTTGATAGATTTAGGGGGTTATTTAGGTATTGGAGGAGTTGTTACTTATAAGAAAAACACCTTAGAAGCGCTATTAAAAGAAGTACCTCTCGAAAAAATTGTTTTAGAAACAGATGCACCTTACCTAGCGCCTGTACCTTACAGGGGGAAAAAAAATCAAAGTGCTTATATCCCTATAATTGGCCAAAAACTAGCAGAACTTTATCAAGTATCATTAGAGCAAATAGCCATGAGCACCACAAAAACAGCACAACTAATATTTGATAAAGACTTTATTTGGTCTTAACCATCATTGAAATATTAGCACATAAATTATAATAACAATCTTATAGTCGCTCTGCAATATTTTATTACCTTTGCGCCTGCTTTGAAAAAAAATGTGAGGAGACGTGTCCGAGTGGCTGAAGGAGCACGCCTGGAAAGTGTGTATACGTGCAAGCGTATCGGGGGTTCGAATCCGCCCGTCTCCGCAAATTTTTTTAAATTTTTATGAGGCTATCCATATTTTGGATAGCCTCATAAATTTTCATAACCTAAATACATTTTTTCATAAGCTACCCATTATTCATAAATTACAATCCGTTCCCGCTGCTCTTTACCGGTTTCATCTGCCAATTTAAGCATATAAGGACCACTAGGAAGATGTAGTTTTAAGTT
>JBDHYE010000245.1:0-3382 GCA_039811245.1 Chitinophagaceae bacterium
GAACTCTCTATTAAATAAACAATATGTTGAGGGCAGTGCCCACCTGAGTGGGTATAATGAACCACTCCATCTATATCACCCATTTGACCATCAAGCCATCTTATATTTTCTAATTTAAGTACTTCTTCTACATAATGGGTTTCATAAGAAGGTGCTCCGGTAGCTAACGCATATTGCGCTTCGGGGCGGTAGATACAATATTCTGCATTGGGAAAAGTAGCCATAAAGACACCATTTTCATTTTTGTAAACAGCACCACTAATATGGTCTTTATGCAGATGAGAGAAGAGTACTTTAGTAACATCATCGGGGCTATAACCTAGGTCATGAATATTTTGATGAATTTGTAAAACACCTTGTTCATTTTTGAACCCTAAGCCCGTATCTAAAATCATTAGATCTGTACCATTATCAATAAGAAAAGGTTGAATCTCTACCAATAAAGAGCCAATTGGTCTTTGGTTTAAAACATCTTTAGTTTCATCAAAAGGTACAAATATTTTATCATGTCCTATGGTAAAAGTACCTTCTGAAAGTGGATAGGCTTGAATCATGTAATCTAAAAAAAAATGCGCTGTATGGGGCTACAATATTAATTCATTGGCAGTTCAATTTCATAAGATTTACCATTTTTTACGGTTAAATTTCTAGACCTTAACCAAGGGTTCATGACTTTCAATATCTTATAACTACTTCCTTGTGCCTCGGCAAAATCTGCAAGATTGGCAATAGAAGTATCTATTTTTAAGATTTTCGTTTCAAGAGGCATATAAGTATCTTTAGGATCTAAGATATAACCCCAATTTTTAGCGTTTTGAATTAAATTTTTAAAAGCTAAAATTCTAAAAATGTAACGATTAGTTTCTTCGGGTAAGGCTAAATCATAATAATCATTACTGCCTTGAAATGTAGCATGACCGTTATAGCCTCCCATGCCACAATTATAAGAGGCAGCTGCGGCTGTCCAAGAACCAAATTTATTATACGCTTGAATGAAATATTTACATGCGGCTTGAGTAGCTTTTTTGAGATGATATCTTTCATCTACATCTGTTGATATTTCTAAACCATAAGAAGGGGCGGTAGCGTCCATAAACTGCCAATAACCTTGCGCTCCAGCTCTAGAGGTAAGATTTTGTAAATTACTTTCTGCTACACATAAATATTTAAAATCATCGGGGATACCTGCTGCCTTTAATTCTTTTTCTATAATAGGAAATTGTCGATAGCTTAATTTTAAGATATACATTAATGAACCGTGCATGTAATAATTCATCAACAATTCTCGGTCATAACGCTCTCTAACTTCCCAACGGTCTAAGGGAACTTGCTCTCCTGCAAAACTTGCTGTTTTAGGCATTTCTGGAGCAAACCATTTGTATTGTAATCTACCATCGGGCTTCACCTCTGTAAGGTTCTCTCTATCGGGATTACTGCTACGAAAAGCAATAAGTGCAACCAATGAAGCACCAAAAGTAAACCCTAAAAGTAAAAATTTAAGATTGCGTGATATCATACGTACTTGAACTAATAAAAATTAAAAAGGCTACCTTAAATAAAGGTAGCCTTAAAGTTACTATAAAATTTCGATTCTAACGGATTAATGTTACATCACCTTTCTTTTCATAATAGGTACCGTCTAAGCATCTATATTTGATATAATATTGGTAAACACCCATATCCAAAGCTCTTCCAGCAAAAGATCCGTCCCAACCTTGAGCATCGGTGTTTGCTGTTTCGTACACCTCTTGACCCCAACGGTTAAACACTCTAAAGATTACGATATCTTGTTTACCATCTCTTAAAGGTCTAAAGTAATCATTTTTACTATCACCATTAGGAGTAAATGCAGAAGGCATGCTTAAATCGCAACAAGGTTGAACGTTTACAAAAGTACTGTCGTAGTTAATACAACCTTGTGCACTCGTAACTTGTACTTTTACAAAAGCAGGATTGCGCATTCTATCACTAGCTATGTATTGATTATCGATATCAAAGTAATAGTCTGGGAACCATTGATAAGTATAAGAAGAATCGTAGTAGGCTTTAAATACTAGCGTATCTCTTGAACAAATTTTATTTCCAGCGATATTAAATGTGTCTTTGCCAAAATCGGTAACTTTTGCAATATTTACAATTTTTGCATTGGGTCTATCCCATACGGTTACTTTTTTAGTCATCATAAGAGATGGACAAGTACGATTATATACATAAAGTGTTATTTCTTTCTCACCCGGAGTAGCCCAAGATACTTTATAAGGACCTCCTTGAACTGTTTCACTCACTACTTCTCCGCCATTCCAATTCCAATTATAATTTTCAGAATAAGGTGATACGGTATCCATAGTAATAATAGTAGGTACATCAACGCAAGTGTTTAAAATATCAGATATTACTCCTGTAGGTGCAGGACGTACATTGATGGTATCATTAATTTTAAAGGTAGCGCATTTACCATTATTTACATAAAGGCTCACTACTCTATCGCCATGTTGATTAAATCTAAACACCACCGGACCTTGACCACCACCACTTACAAAATCAGCATCGGTAGAGAACCATTTATACTCGTAACTCAATGGTGCATTACCAAAATAGTAGAATGAGGCAGTATCATATTGACATACATAAGGTTTAGTATGCAGCACGATACCATTAGGTTGTTCATAAACGATAACACGTACTCTAGCTCTATCACTCTCGCAACCATTGATGGTTTGCGATACATAATAATCTATGCTATCCGGGAAACCAGTAGGAGGGATAGGACTAATCACACTTGGTACGCCACCAGCAGAGTCTAAATACCATTTTAAGCCTACACCTTTTGCTACTAGCTCAGGCTCTTGAAGTTGGCAATAAGTAACAGGAGAAATTACTGTGGGAGGACTTGGTTTAAGCAGTACATTAACTACAACCTTACCCCTATCACTCACACAACCGTTTACAGTTTGAGTTAAATAGAAAGTTGCAGTATTAGGCGTATGCGTTGGCATCACAGGGGCGTTGGTATCTCCATATCCACCAACGGGTACTGTGTACCAAATTACATTTTTACCGTCTGTTATTAATTTGCCGCTCGTTTCATATTGACACATATTAGCATTAAGAACATTAGGAATAGGAGGTTTAGGATATACCACTACTTCAACAGCAAGAGGAGATGATGTACGACCTCCAGATGTAGCAGTAACATAATAAGTACCAGATAATGATGGGTCGGCATCAACAAATGTTATACGAGGACCTTTACCAGTAAAACCACCAGGACCTGTCCAATCAAACACTACAGGGGTATCTGCAACACTTGATGCAATCATTACTACTGAATCGTATTGACAAACTTTTAAACGACCAGTTACGGTAGGTTTACCAAAGTTTA
>JBDHYE010000246.1:0-3380 GCA_039811245.1 Chitinophagaceae bacterium
GAAAAATGGAAAAGCTTACCAAACGTGCTGTGGCTATAGATCGTAGCCCCATGACACTAAAAGAAAAAATATACATACCCGCTTTATTAAGCGGTTTGAAAATAACTGTTGGTCATATTTTTAGAAAAAAAGCCACCTTTCAATACCCTGAAGTGAAAAGACCCTTTAGTCCGGTATTTAGAGGCCTACACGTGCTCAATAGAGATGAAGAAGGCAGAGAGCGCTGTACAGCTTGTGGACTTTGTGCTGTAGCCTGTCCCGCAGAAGCCATCACTATGGACGCCGCAGAAAGAATGCCCAATGAGGCGCATCTTTACCGCGAAGAAAAATATGCTGCTAAATATGAAATCAATATGCTTCGTTGTATTTTCTGTGGAAACTGCGAAGAAGCCTGCCCTAAAGATGCTATCTACCTTTCAGAATCAGTAATGCCGGCTAATTATACCCGCCAAAGCTTTATTTATACCAAAGACGATATGCTTATCCCTCACCCTAAAAAATCAGATTCAAAAGAATAATTAGTACTATGGATATTTTAGAACTGCTTTTTTGGATACTTACTATAATGGCTATCTCTTGTGCTCTAGGGGTAGTGTTAAGTCGTAATCCTATTAAAAGTATCATTTTTTTGATACTTACTTTCTTTGCTATTTCAGGGCATTATTTTTTGCTTAATGCTCAGTTTTTGGCTATTGTCAATATTATCGTATATGCAGGAGCCATAATGGTACTCTTCTTATTTATCATCATGCTCATGAACCTCGATGCCGATACAGAACCTCAAAAAAGTTGGCTACTACAGCTCGCTGGAGTAATATCAGGTGGAACCTTGTTTTTAGTCATCATAGCAGCGATTAGTAAAGCCCACCTACTAGGGGTTATCTCAAAAGAAAGCACAGATATTGGCTTAATTCAAGTGCTGGGAAAAGTGCTTTTCAAAGATTATATCCTGCCCTTTGAAATCAGTAGTATCTTGTTTTTAAGTGCTATGATAGGGGCTATCGTTATTGGTAAAAAAAATCTAGAATAATTTAAATCATATTATTTATGCCTATTCAATATTATCTTTTTTTATGCCTCGCACTATTTAGTATAGGGATTATGGGGGCGCTTATGCGTAGAAATGCAATCATCATTTTTATGAGCATAGAGCTAATGCTTAATGCAGTAAATCTATTATTAAGTGCTTTTTCAAAAATGTATCACGATAGCGCTGCACAGGTTTTTGTGTTCTTTATTATGGTAGTAGCCGCTGCTGAAGTAGCTGTTGGTCTTTCTATTATTGTAATGGTGTATCGAAAAGTACATTCTGTAGATATCAATATCCTTAACCGCCTGAAACATTAATCTGTCAGTAAAATAGAATCCTAAATTAATAATGTTACAATTAGCTTATTTAATTCCTTTATTTCCATTGCTTGGTTTTTTAATCAATGGATTAGCTTGGAGAAAGATGCCTAAACCAGCCGCTGGATACTTAGCGAGCTTGATGATGCTTATCTCTTTCGGTCTTTCTTTAGCTGTATTTTTTGAAGTTAAAGCGGGAGCAGTAGATACCATCATACCCTTGTATGACTTTATCCATACCGACAAAATCCTTATCCCCTTTGCATTTAAAATAGATGCTTTATCCTCTTTATTCTTGCTTATTATTACAGGAATAGGGTTTTTAATCCACCTTTATTCTATAAGCTATATGCATGACGATGAAGGTGTGGTAAAATATTTTGCTTACCTCAACCTATTTGTCTTTTCAATGCTTTTATTGGTCATGGGGGCCAATTATGCTATCATGTATATGGGCTGGGAAGGAGTAGGACTTTGCTCTTATTTACTGATCGGTTTTTGGTACAAAAATTTAGACTTTACTAAAGCAGGTAAAAAAGCATTTGTCATGAACCGAATTGGCGATTTGGGCTTTCTGGTTGGTATGATGTTATTGCTTTATAATTTTGGCACCTTGAGTTATACAGAACTGTTTGCTCAAATGAGCGATGGCTCTACGCCTATTAGCAATGCTACTTACTCTTGGATTGCATTTTGCTTTTTTGTAGGTGCAATGGGTAAAAGTGCTCAAATTCCATTATACACTTGGCTCCCCGATGCTATGGCCGGTCCAACACCCGTATCTGCACTCATTCACGCTGCTACCATGGTTACTGCCGGTGTTTATATGATTGCTCGTAGTACAGCTCTTTATAATCATAGTGAGGCAATATTACAATTTATAGCCATTATCGGTTTACTTACCGCATTATTGGCTGCAAGTATCGCCATAAAACAAAACGATATTAAAAAAGTACTAGCTTATTCTACCGTAAGCCAACTAGGTTTTATGTTTTTAGCAATAGGCTTTGGCGCTTATACTACAGCTGTGTTCCACGTTATGACACATGCCTTTTTTAAAGCACTATTATTCTTAGGCTCAGGCTCTGTGATTCACGCTATGGGAGGGGAGCAAGACATTAGAAAAATGGGAGGTCTGGGTAAAAAAATGCGTATTACTCAAATTACTTTCCTCATCGGTTGCTTGGCTATTTCAGGTATTGTTCCTTTTGCAGGCTTCTTTTCAAAAGATGAAATAATGGCTGCTGTATTTGCCAAAAATCCACTAATGTTTGCTTTAGCTTTATTGGCAGCGCTAATGACGGCTTACTATATGTTCCGCTTATATTTCTTAACCTTTACCGGTAAGTTTAGAGGTACAGAAGAGCAAGCACATCATTTACATGAGAGTCCAGCTTTAATGACCTTCCCATTAATCGTTCTAGCTATCCTTGCTACTGTTTCGGGTTTTGTAGGGCTTCCAGAGGTAATGAGTGAGCACCATGCATTACAAAGTTTTTTAAGCACATCTGTACAAAATTTTATGCCAGTGCATTTAAGTCATAGTACAGAGTGGATGCTCATGGGTATTTCTGTAGCTTTAGTGCTTGTGATGATTGCTTTTGCCTATAGCCAAACCAAAGCTGCCCAATTTAAAGAAGCAACATCTTTGGCTAAGCTTTTAGAAAATAAATGGTATGTAGATGAGCTGTATGAAAACATTATTCTTAAACCACTACACCATCTCAATGTATTTTTAGATAAAATAATTGAACAAAAGGGGATTGATGGCGGTGTAAATGGTGTTGGGCGCTTGGTGAAATGGGGAGCAGACCGTATGCGATTGTTGCAAAATGGTCAAGTAGGGGTTTATCTCTTTTCAATGGTTATTGGTATTGTATTAATTTTTATAATTGGTTTATACTGTTTTAATATATAATTAGAATATTTTTTATTGCATTAGAATTATGGTTTTGCTAGCATTATTATTGGTTCCCTTTATCTTTGGTATCCTTTCATTTTTTTCTGGAAAGGCGTCAAAGAATATCGCTTTA
>JBDHYE010000247.1:0-3363 GCA_039811245.1 Chitinophagaceae bacterium
ACTTTCCTTGTACACATTTTAGACCAGCTTCAATAATTTCAAACTTTGAAGAGTCTATCATTATGGGTATTTTAGCAATATCTGGCTCACTTTGTAAAGTATTTAAAAAAGTAGTCATTGCACTTACCCCATCAAGCAAGGCATCGTCCATGTTTACATCTAATACCTGAGCTCCATTCTCTACTTGTTGTCTGGCTACAGATAAGGCTTCTTCATACAAGGACTCACGTATAAGTCTTGCAAATTTTTTTGAGCCAGTTACATTTGTCCTTTCTCCTACGTTAATAAAATTACTTTCAGGACGTATGACCAAAGGGCTCAGTCCACTTAATCTTAAATAAGGAGGTATTGCGTCTTTCATGTTGGTTAAATTAAAAAACCTGTAACTTCTACAAGCTTTTCAAATCTTTTAAATGATATAATAGTGTGCAGCTATTTAAGCCGGTTAAAATTTATTTTTCCACATCATACTTTCTACCGGTTTAAGGCTTCTGTTATTGTATTTTGCACCAGCTTTAGTAGCATAAGAATTTTCTATTTCACCTTCTACAGGGAAATAAATTAACTGCCCTATGGGCATACCTGCATAAATACGTACGGGGTGTACACAAGATATTTCTAATGTCCAAGAATTACAAAAACCAACGTCGCCTTTACCTGCTGTAGCGTGGATATCTATACCTAGGCGCCCTGTAGAGCTCTTACCTTCTAAAAAAGGAACATGCTGATGTGTTTCTGTATATTCTTCTGTTACACCTAAATACAATATTCCGGGCTGTAGTACAAAACCTTCTTCGGGTATCTCAAAATGCTCAATTTCATTATGCCTTTTAGCATCTAGGCATTGATCTTTATAAGTGGCTAAATATTTACCTAAATGCACATCATAAGAGTTAGTACCTAAACAGGCTCTACTAAAAGGCTCAATAACTATTGTTCCTTTTTTAATTTCTTCAAGAATACGTTTATCTGAAAGGATCATAAATACAGATTAAAAAGAACTGCAAATATACTTGTATCAGACCTAAAATCTGTTTTAAATATTTAGTAAGCTTTATAGACAATAATCTTATAAACTACATTTTACTTAGGCGATAGGTAAAGTACTTTCAAAGCATCGTTAAGTGCTTTGGGATATATTGTAGCATGGTTTTCATTAGGGTAATATTCAAAAGAAACCTTGATAGATTTATTGCAGCTTTGCTTCAATTTATCTGCCAATAGATTGGCTTCTAACTCCATAACATGCCCCTCACTGCAAGGCGCTAAACCTTCTTTGCCTACCCCTATAAATACAGCTATAGGTGAAGCTTTTGTTGCATCTAAAATTCCCGACTTTGTTTTTAACCAATACGCATCATTCCACCAAAGACTAGGGCTAATTAAAATATAATTCTTAAACATTTCAGGCTTCGTAAAAAGTATCTCAGTGGCAAGTAATGCACCAAAAGATTGTCCAATCAAAGTATTGTTCTGTAGTGTTTTATAATTAGTATTAATAAAATGCATTAAATCTTTTTCAATAAAGGCTATAAATTTTGAAGAGCCTCCAGCTGCCGGACAACAATCCATATTTGATTTAACGGAAGATTTACTAGTAAAATCTCTTTTCCTATTCGTATTTACGATTCCTACAATAATAGATTTGGACATATTATTCACCCAAGGCAGACTATTATAGTGCACTTGAGCTATAACGCTCAGCAAGTCTTCATCAATCCCTCCGTCTAATACATATATCACAGGGTAATGATTTGAATCCTTTTTATTATAACCTTCGGGAAGGTAAATATTTAAAGTGCGTTCTTCATTTAATTGGCTGGAGTAAAGTTGAATTTGCTCTCCTAATACAAGCGCTTCTTTACGACTTTTGTAGTGCTGCTGTGAATTACTAGCCAACGACAATAGTAAAAAAAATATTAAAATTATTCTCCTCATAAGCCTACAAAAATAAGCTCCTTCTGTATTGGATAAAAAATATTTATTCCTGGTTTAAAATAAAAATGCCAAATACTTAATGAAGCATTTGGCATTTAGGATAGTGTTTTAAATACTACTAGTGGTGGTGATGTGTAGCATGAGGATCAGCCAATTTCATAAATTCTTCTTCAGAAATTTTTTGCTCTTGTAAATTCATCTGTCCTTTTAAATGATGAAATAATTTATCAAAAAGAAGGCGTTGATAGGTTTCATTTAAAGTTTTCTCATCTTTAAGAATTTTATTTAAATAACCTTCTAACCAAGGAGCATCATCAGCATTTTGAGCTCCAAAATACTGCATCACTCTAGCTTTAACATCAGCATTAACTTCGTCAAAACTTACTTCAATTTTGTTTTCAACCATTACCTTGTCTGATATTAAGGTCCAACGCAATTGGTGCTCAAAACCAGGATATTCTTTTTCAACCTCTTCATCAGTTTTAAGCTTTTCTTGGCCTTCTTTTAACCAGCGTTTTAAGAAATTAACCGGTAATTCCATTGGGGTATTATGCACTAACAGCTCATAGATTTCATTGTCTAAACGAGTCTTGCTAATGCCGGCTAATTCTTTAGTAAGTTCACTTGCTAATTGCTCTTTAAATGCTTTTTCATCTTTGATTTCAGCATTTGGGAATACTTGTGCAAAAAGATTTTCGTCTAAGTTTGCTAAAATCATTTTAGCCGCTTTAGTAAGGGTAACTTTTACCGGTACAGCAGCAGCAGTTTCATTCTTAATTACATTATGTAGAAAACCGTGTAATTCATTATCTTTTAATAATTCATTCGGTACAAAACTAAATGTATCGTTTGCTTTTTTACCAATAAATAGTTTTTGCAAAGCCTCAGGATAGCGCTCTAGGAGAGCAGTTTCGTTTACAGGTTCTGCATCGCCTGATTTGAATTCTGCATAAACGATATTCTCATTATTCAGCACCTCTTCAATATCTTCAGGAGCACCATATCTTTTTTGGATATTAGCGGTCTCTTTTTCAATAGTATCTGCGCTTACCTCAATATGATATTGCTTAATGGGCATTTTTTGATCTATAGCAGGAATCGAAAAATTAGGTTTAATGCCTATATCAAATGAAAAACTACAATCTGTAGGTTGGCTCATATCCATATTAAGTGGTGTAGCATCTACCGAAAGCATTGGTTTAGCAAATATGGCTATGGCTTCTTTTTTAAGATAATTCTCTAGCTCCATACTAGCACTACGAATGATCTCTTCGTTAAATACAGATTGACCATACATTTTTTTAACCATACCTACAGGTACCATACCTTTTCTAAAACCAGGCACATTAGCTGTTTTGGCATAATTTTTTAATGATTTCTCAAAATTGTTATAATAGTCTTCTTTAGCTAATAAGACTGTAATTT
>JBDHYE010000248.1:0-3330 GCA_039811245.1 Chitinophagaceae bacterium
TAGGTTAAGATGACAAACATCGGCACCTATTAAGCCGGGAGCTGTAAGTCCTACTTGGGCGTTCATATTAGCGCCGTCCATATACACTTGACCGCCGTGTTGGTGAATCAAATCGGTTATGGCAACGATTGTTTCTTCAAAAATACCATAAGTAGAGGGGTAGGTAATCATAATCCCTGCAAGGTTTGCGCTGTGCTGGTTGACTTTAGCATTTAGGTCTTCCATATCTACAGAGCCGTTTTCTAAGGCTTTAACTACTACTACCTTATAGCCTGCCATTACTGCCGATGCGGGGTTAGTACCGTGTGCAGAGATAGGGATAATCATCACATCTCTATGGCCTTGACCTCTGCTGTTATGATAAGCTCTAATGGTAAGCAATCCGGCATACTCGCCTTGTGCGCCGCTGTTAGGCTGTAGGCTACAAGCATCAAAATGGGTAATGGTGCTTAAATATTTACTTAATTGTTCGGTAATATATTGATAAGCGCCCCATTGTTGTTGAGGAGCAAATGGGTGAATCTTGCTCCAATGGCTCCAGCTCAAGGGGAGCATTTCTGTAGCGGCATTCAGTTTCATAGTACAAGAACCTAAGGAGATCATACTTGTGTTTAAAGAAAGGTCTTTATTTTCTAAAAACTTGATATAACGCATCATTTGCGATTCTGAATGGTAGCGGTTAAACACCTCTTGCTGCATAAAGCTGCTGGTACGGATACTGGCACCTGGCAGGCTGAGTAATGATTCTGAAAGGTCAAAATCAAAAGCGATAGGCTCTGGGGTGTTGGCAAAAATATTGATGATGTCTGCGGCATCGGAGAGGCTGGTGGTTTCATCTACAGCTATCTGCACCTGTGTACTACTAGGATAGTAAAAATTGATTTTTGCAGCTTGTGCTTTTTGTTCAATAGCAGCAGCATCTTTAACTTTTACACTTAGGGTATCAAAATAATTATTGTTTATTAGTTCAAAGCCCAACTCTTGTAGCTCTGTCCCAATAATATGTGCTAAGAGTGCTGTTCTTTTAGCAATATTTTTTAGGCCTTCTGGACCATGATATACGGCATACATAGCAGCCATATTAGCCAATAGGGCTTGTGCTGTACAGATATTAGAAGTAGCTTTTTCTCTTTTGATGTGTTGCTCACGGGTTTGGAGCGCCATGCGTAAAGCTCTATTGCCTTGTGCATCGATACTAACACCTATAATGCGCCCGGGGATAGCCCTTTTAAACTCGTCGTTTACGGCAAAGAACGCCGCATGTGGACCACCAAAACCAAGTGGTACACCAAATCTTTGTGATGAACCTAAAGCCACATCGGCACCCATCTCGCCGGGGGCTTTTAAGAGCGTCAAGGCTAATAAGTCTGTAGCCATAGCTACATAAGCCCCTACGGCATGTACTTGTGCGATAAAGCTTTCGTACTGCTCAATAGCGCCTTGGCTATTAGGATATTGTACGATAGCGCCAAAATAATTTTG
Source organism: Chitinophagaceae bacterium (assembly GCA_039811245.1). GTDB lineage: Bacteria > Bacteroidota > Bacteroidia > Chitinophagales > Chitinophagaceae > Rurimicrobium. The sequence goes on from JBDHYE010000248.1 coordinate 1,483, forward strand.
GTCAATTACAGCGGTATTAAAATCACCGATTACAAGTTCAATACCTAAAGGTTGTGCACGGGTAAGCAGTACTTCTTTAGTCTGGTTAAACAGATGTTGATCTACAAAAAAGAGTGGGCGTTCAATCTTATCCGTTTTATTCACCGTATGAAAGAACATTGCCATAGCTTCGGCGGCAGCAGTAGCCTCATCTAAAAGAGATGCATTGGCTATTGGCATTGCAGTAAGCTCACTTACCATGGTTTGGAAATTCAAAAGACTTTCTAATCTGCCTTGAGAGATTTCTGCTTGATAAGGAGTATATTGTGTGTACCAACCTGGGTTTTCAAAAATGTTTCTTAAAATAACGCTGGGTACATAATTATCATAATAGCCTTGTCCAATATAGTTACGATATACTTCGTTTTTCATGGAGAGCTCTTTTACGTGTTGTAAATAAGCGGCTTCGCTCATTGGTGCAGGGAGGTCTAATGGCTTCTTCATACGGATAGCCGCCGGCACTGTTTTATCTACTAATTCATCTACACTAGATAGCCCTATTGTGGCTAACATACTTGGAATATCTTCGCTACGAGGGCCGTTATGGCGGGCAGCAAATTCATAATTTTGTTGTTGAAACAAGTTCATTTTTTGAAGATTTTAAAAGCAAATTTTGGCGCAAAGTTACGTGATGTAAAATGATTTGTGCAAAATATCTATTTTGAAACGATTTAAACGGGTTTGTAGCTTGCCCTAGCTGCCTTTAGGCTTTAATGTAGGCATAAAAGAGCAGCCTTTTTACCTTAAGGATTATTATTTTGCTTCACCAAGCACACTTGGGCATAAGCCGTGTTGAGCCCTATTGGGGGATTTAGTTTTCTTATCTTTATTTGTACCTGTTGTACGCTTGGGAAGGCAGAAATGATTTGTTGGTATAGCTCCAGTGCTAGGGCTTCTAAGATTTCTATTTTTTGTAAAAAAACCTCTTTTGCTAAAGAGGCCACCACACTATAGTCAATAAGGTGTGAGGCTTCATAATGCGCAACCCTTAGGTCAATATCTACTTCAAATTGGTTTTGGAGTATTTTTTCTTGTACATAAAGCCCTATGGGTGCCGAAAGCCTTATGTTATGTAAGCTTATGGTAAACATGTACTAATTATTCGCTGAGGGTTATTGTGTATAAAAGCTGATGATCGTTTTGGTTTAGCGCAAATAAGCTTTTATGATTAACTTCAAAACATTCAAAATGCTGTAAAAGGAAAGCCGCTAAATTGGCCCTAATCACATCGTCTTCATATTCTAGCGCCTCTTCTTCATCTTTAATTTTAGCCATCTCTTTTTTAAATTCTTCGGCTTGTGCCAGCTCTTGGCGAATGTGTAGTATTATATCTTGCACATAGGCAGATGGCTCACCTATACCAAAATCGAAGAGCTGCTCTATGAGCGTTTCTTCATCGGTAAATTTTTGTTTTTTGATATACATTACAATAATGGTTTAAAAAAAACACTTCAAAATTTTAGGCTTTAAAATAATGAAGTGTTTGAAAAATAGATTTGAAATTTAAACTTATACCTTAATGATTAAAGGTTCATTTTTGTTCTTAACTCATAGGGAATGCCTTTTTTATTGAGTAAGAATGCAGTGGTTTTGTACTGTACATAGGCTTTAGTAACATAAAGAAAACCTTTGTAATCATTAGTAGTACCCCAACTGTTTTTAACTACATAGTATTCTCTTCCATTTTGGTCGGTAGCGGTACCTACGATATGCATTCCGTGGTCGTCTGTAGTGCTGTAATTATTAAATGCTTCTTGGCGCATTTGAGGGGTAATTTTACGCTCTGGTTTTGGGCCATTAAAAATGTAT
>JBDHYE010000249.1:0-3274 GCA_039811245.1 Chitinophagaceae bacterium
TTATTAGGGTTACATATCATTATAGCTTTAGTGCGACTTGTAATGGCTTGTTCAAATGCTTCTATTGGGGGCAATGCAAAACCAGACTCAATACTAGAAGGTATTGGTACAACCTTAACACCTGCACTAATGGCAAAACCATTATAGTTAGCATAAAATGGTTCAGGGATAATGATCTCATCACCAGGGTCTAAACAACTCATTACTGCAAACAATATGGCTTCGGAACCTCCAGTGGTAACAATAATTTGTTGCGGAGTTAAATCTATTTGGTAGCGCTTATAATAGCTTACGAGTTTTTTACGGTAAGATTCAAAACCAGCACTATGGCTATATTCTAAAATATCCATAGTACAATTACGAACAGCGTCCATAGCGGCTTTTGGCGTTTCAATATCGGGTTGGCCAATATTAAGATGGTACACTTTTAGCCCTCTTTTCTTAGCAGCATCTGCATAGGGAACTAATTTTCTTATCGGAGAAGGCGGCATGATCATACCGCGTTGAGATATTTTTGGCATAATGCTGCAAATGTAAATTGCTAAAACAAATATTGCTCGGTTTTATTTAAAAAACTTTATTAAATATTTGCAAAAAAACTATATAAAAAGTTTGGAACTAAAAATTTGAAATATAATTTTGTCTTAATAAATTAATACAATGTTAAAACAAAAAACAAATTTTATGAAAACTAAACATCAAATTTATACAGCATTGCTGCTATTAGGCGCTAACCTCTTTCAGCCTAAATTAACAAGTGCCCAAGATGGTTCTTTAGACTTAACTTTTAATACTACTGGCAAAGTGCAGAGCAGTATTGGCACAAATGATGACGATGCTAAAGCCATAGCTTTACAAGCTGATGGCAAGATTGTTGTAGCAGGGCATAGTTTTATTGGAGGGCATTACTATTTTGCTGTACAAAGGTATAATAGCGATGGGAGTATTGATAATAGTTTTGATACCGATGGCAGTGTAGTAACCCTAATAGAAGACAACTCTAAAGCAAGTGCGGTAGCCATTCAAAGTGATGGAAAAATAATTGCAGCTGGATTTAATACTTCAGGGCCCATAGGGAGTTTTACGCTTGTACGCTATAAAAGCAATGGCAGCTTAGACAGCAGTTTTGGTTCTAACGGTATTGTTACAACATTAGTTGGGACAGGCTCGTCTGGAATACTTTCTCTTGGAGTACAAAGTGATGGAAAAATAGTTGCTGCAGGCTATGCTATGGTAGGCACATATAACGATTTTGCGGTAGCACGTTATAATAGCAATGGTAGCCTTGATAATACATTTAGCAGTGATGGTATAACTACTATAGACTTTGGAGCAAAATCAGACATTGCTTATGGCATGAAGATACAAACCGACAATAAAATTATAGTTTGTGGTTATGCTAAAATGAGTGCAGAAAATGATTTTGCAGTAGCTCGATTATTGAGTGATGGCAACCTAGATAATAGTTTTGATACCGATGGTAAATTAACCACTAAAATTACAGGAAGTTTTGACGAATATGCTAGCTGTGTAGATATAGATGCAGACAATAAAATTATTGTAGGTGGCTATACCAATAATTCCTTTTTTGATTATGTAGTAGTACGATATAACTCTGATGGCAGTGTTGATAATAGTTTTGACTTAGATGGTATTGCTGTGGTAGATTATGGCACAGGAACAGATATTGGTCAAGCTATAGGCCTAAAAGTACAAAGCGATAAAAAAATTATTCTAGTAGGATTAACACAATCTGGAGCAGATAACAATTTTGCAGTAATAAAATTTAAAATAAACGGCACTTTAGATAGCACTTTTGATAGTGATGGAATGACAACAACTGCTATTAACAATAAAGATGTAGCAAACGCAGTAGCTATTCAAACAGATGGTAAGATCCTTGCTGCAGGAGGCACTTATGCAGGTGTTCAAAATAAAATTGCTCTATTACGATATAACAATACTATTACTAGCAGTTCATCAATTGCGGGGCTTGCAGCTCATACAAACCAATATAGTATTTACCCCAACCCCAGTACTAGTACTTGTTTTCTAAAAAGTTTTAAACCTTTAAATAATGCAGAAATTATATGTTATAATATCTTAGGTCAAAAAGTATGGTCTTTATCACAAGTAAATGGCGAGCAAGTGCAATTCAACAACAGTCAATTGCCTAAGGGCCAATACACCGTTAAAGTAATTGAACAAGGATTAGAAATTACTACTTTAAAAATGCTCATTAAATAAAGCGTTTTATATTCAAGCATGAATAAATCGAAAGAGGCTGCAAAGAATTCTTTGCAGCCTCTTTCGATTTAACTATGTTCTATTTTTTAATTACTTTATCTGTACCAACTGAGTCAACTTATCTTGTGCCGTAACTAGGCTAATAATATAAGCGCCAGAAGCTAGGTTAGCGGTATTCATAGACAGCTCTTGAAACTGAGGTAATATAATCTCTTGACGATTTAGAACCTTACCCATCATATCGTATAGTGTTACCGTAGCATTTTGTAATTTACTACCACTAATCTTTATTTTAAGCTCCTCATTTGCCGGGTTAGGATAGACTTGTAATAAAGCTGAATTGTTATTTACAGAAGCAATACTGCTACTATAACTAGCATATCTAAAGTTATATTTTGATTTATAACTGGCTGTATCCCCTAACCAAGCGCTTGAGCTTTTATTCCAAAACTCTAGATAGAAATTATCAATATTATTATTGGCATCATAATTAACTGAAAATTTTGTAGCATTCACCCATGAGGTACTTGAAGCATCCAATTTTTGGCATATCATTTCAATTAATTTTCCAGCAGCATTATAACTATACGTATTTTTAGTATTGTTGTAACGTAATGGAGTAAGAAAATCTAATAAATATCCTGTTAATTTAGCACCTGTATAGGTATAAGATCTTTTTTCAACATTATTAAACGTAGAATCATTTATGTACTAAAATTTATTCACTACAGAAGGCTCTCCACTAGGGGTATAGGTATAAGTAAATTTATGTACATTTTTCCAAGTACCAATTAATGTATTTTCTTTATAGAACAGTTCTATGAGTCTATTACTTGCATCATAAGTTAAATATGTGCGGTAGCCATAAACAAAGGTTCCGCTAGAATCTACATTATCTTCAAATAGCACACAATTCCCTGATGCATCATAAGAATATAAATATTGTCTTTGGTTTTCCCAAGCGCCTGATTTCCAATAAGCAAAAATATATTCTACTATTTGCCCTGCCGCATTGTAGTTTAAACTG
>JBDHYE010000250.1:0-3261 GCA_039811245.1 Chitinophagaceae bacterium
GCTAATGTACCAATGATTGCGATAGCTGTTTGAAATTTATAATTTATAGGCGCATAGTTTTTTTGAACAAAATAAACCATAGCCATCATGACTAGGTTTTTTAAAATACTTTGTATTGGGGTCATGGGTACAGAATCTCCAAAACAACCACAATCTACATTGTTGCCTTTTGTTATTAAGAGTACAATTAAGTATAGTGTCATTACCATTAAAAAGATTTGCACTATGGCTAGGCTAAATTTTTTTAAGAATAAATGTAAAATAAGCAATAAGGCTAAAGCAAACTCAAAACCGATTAAAAAACGGGCAAGGAAAAAGGAGATACTGTTAGAGAACCCTAAGTCCATAAAGGTCCATTCAAAGGGTTCAATACTTATAAACTTGGTTTGCCCTGAAATGATAAATACAATACCAAGTATCAGGACAAATAGAAAACTAATAATTTGTTTTGTTGACGTGTTTTTTAATAACATCTTTTTATAAATATTTCTAGTTTAAAAATAAAAAAAAGAGCGCTATGGCTCTTTCTTTTAAATAGATACTTTGCATTAGGCCAACATTGTAACTGGATTTTCTAAGTAGGTTTTTAATGTACTTAAAAACTGTGCTCCAATGGCACCATCTACTACACGGTGGTCGCAGCTTAATGTTAGTTTTAAAATATTTCTTACTACCACTTGATTGTTTTCTACCACTGGTGTCGGTACAATATTACCTACGGCTAATATACAACTGTCTGGTGGGTTGATAATCGCTGTAAACTCTTCAATGCCCATCATTCCAAGATTAGAAATCGTAAAAGTATTCCCACTAAATTCTTGTGGTTGTAGTTTTTTATTTCTTGCTTTAGTATAAAGCTCTGTAGCTGTAGAGGCTATTTGGCTTAAAGATAGTTGGTCTGCAAATTTAATTACTGGAACAATCAAACCTTCATCTACCGCTATAGCACTACCAATATGGATATGTTGATTAGCTCTTATAAAATCTCCCATCCACGAGCTGTTAATATCTGGGTGCTTGCGTAGTGCCATTGCACATGCTTTAATTATAAAATCATTAAAAGAAACCTTTCCAACATTCAAGGCATTGATTTGTTTTCTGGCTTCAATGGCTTTATCCATGGTTACAGAGATCTTCAAGTAAAAATGTGGTGCACTAAATTTACTTGCTGCAAGTCTTGAGGCTATTACTTTACGCATTTGGCTTAATGCAGTATCTACATAAGCTTCTTGACCTAATGTTGGTAGTGCTTTATCAGCTGCCGCTACTGCTGTTTGAGCTGGGCGGGCTTGATATTGCTCAATATCTTTTTTAATAATCCTACCACCATCACCACTGCCTACAATAGTATGGAGATCTATATTTTTATCGGCAGCCATTTTACGGGCTAATGGCGAAATTTTAATTCGCTCATCACTGCTGTGTTGTACAGCAACTGTGTTTGATGGGTTTGTGGTAACAGTACTGCTTTGAGTGGCACTGTTTGAACTTTGAGGGGCGCTAGTAGTAGCGCTAGTTTCAGCTTGAGCTGCTTGTAGTACTAAGTTTTTATCGGTGCCGGCAGGGCCAATAATTGCAATGATATCATTGATTTTAGCGGCTTGTCCTGCTGGTACTCCTATATAGAGCAATGTACCATCGGCATAGCCCATCACTTCCATAGTGGCTTTGTCTGTTTCTACATCTGCTAGTACATCATCACTTTTTACTAGGTCTCCTTCTTGTTTATTCCACGATACTATTTTGCCTTCTTTCATGGTATCGCTTAACAGAGGCATTCTTACTATGGTAACACCTTTAGGCATTTCAACACTAGTTGGTTTTTCTACAGGGCTTGAAGTTGCTGTTGTTGTAGTTGTTGTTGTATTTGCTGTAGGAATATTGTTATTAGGAGTGTCTTTTAATAAGTTGCTATAATCTTCGCCTTCTTTTCCTACAATAGCTATAATATCATTTACTTTAGCGGCTTTGCCTTTTTCTACACCTAGGTAGAGTAGTGTACCACTTACAAATGGCATCACTTCCATAGTGGCTTTGTCTGTTTCTACATCTGCCAATACATCATCTGCATTTACTTTATCCCCAACTTTTTTGTGCCATTCGGCTATAACACCTTCTTTCATCGTATCGCTCAAAAGAGGCATTCTGATCACTTCGGCCATAATAAATTGATTATTCGAGAGTTTTTATTTATTTGAATTTCCAAAAATAGCAAATCCAACGGACTTCGTATAGCTTCTATAAAAAAAACATTGCAGAAGTCGTGGAAATTAATAATTTTCTAAGGCGTTAAATAGATATCAGGAATTTGAATCATATTACTTTTTACCCCTTGGCTATTTAAAATATATAGTTTAAGTCTAAGTGTATCACCGCTGGCTCTATTGGGTCTGAGCTGCTGGTAGGCGCCTTCAATAGCCAGGCTACAAGTGCCAGAAACGCTTTGCCCTTTTACCAGTAAATCTCTTAAACCTTTAGGAAAATAATAGGCAATCACACTGGTATCTCTATCATCTTCTGTATAAATATCATAATTGCCCGATGCTGGAGAATTACCCAATAACCCTTTAGGATCAGAAAATGAAAAAACAATATTAATGTATTGATTGCTCCCTACTTGAAGACTATTACCGCCTTGTAAACTCATAAATGAAATACTAGGGGCATTACCAATTGTAGAGCTGTCTTTTTTGGAACAAGCAATCATAGCACTACTCATCATAATTACAATAAGTGCTGATAAAAGTTTATTCTTAGGGAATTTTTTAAAATGAGAATTCACTTGAATTTTATTTTGTTTTTTTGCAAAAAAATTAAAGTCCAAAATTAGTTTAAATTTTGATGCAATGGAAATCTATTGATGCCGCTTTTATTTTAAAAAAATCTAAGCAAGATTTTGAAGCATTTGCTATGGACTTATATCAATACCAAGCAGCGCAGAACCCATTGTACAGAGCCTATCACAGCGCTTTAAAGCTGGAACCCTCTCAAGTGCAGACCATTGATCAAATTCCATTTTTACCCATTTCATTTTTTAAAAATCATCAAATACTTTGTGGAGCTAATCCCACTTATGAGTATTATTTTGAAAGTAGTGGCACTAGTGGTATGCTTCAAAGTAAGCATTTTATTACAGACACAGCGCTTTATACCACATTGGCACTACATGCTTTTGAAGCTATAATGGGCAATTTGAAAGAGTGGACTCTATTGGCATTATTACCATCATATTTAGAAAGGGGGCATTCATCATTAGTGTTT
>JBDHYE010000251.1:0-3259 GCA_039811245.1 Chitinophagaceae bacterium
ATGGCAGTGGTGGACAAAGGTCACCCTATCTTAATGCCTACCGGCGATCAAATCAACGGTCGCTTATTTAACGTAACCGGCGATGCCATTGATGGTTTACCTCAACCTAACAAAGCAAATGGTCGCCCTATCCACGCTAAACCTCCAAAATTTGAAGAACTAAGTACCGCTACAGAAGTGCTTTTTACAGGTATTAAAGTAATTGACCTGATCGAGCCTTATGCTAAAGGAGGTAAAATTGGTCTTTTTGGTGGTGCAGGGGTAGGTAAAACCGTATTGATTCAAGAGCTTATTAATAATATCGCAAAAGGACACGGTGGTTTATCAGTTTTTGCAGGTGTAGGAGAGCGTACCCGTGAAGGAAACGACCTAATGCGTGAAATGATTGAAGCCGGTATCGTAAAATATGGCTCTAAATTTATCCATTCTATGGAAGAAGGCGGTTGGGATCTTAGCGCAGTAAATCTTGATGAGCTGAAAGACTCAAAAGCTACCTTCGTATTTGGTCAAATGAACGAACCTCCTGGAGCACGTGCTCGTGTGGCGCTTAGTGGTCTTACTATGGCGGAATATTTCCGTGATGGTGATGGTAAAGGTAAAGGTCGTGATATCCTTTTCTTCGTAGATAATATCTTCCGTTTCACTCAAGCTGGTTCTGAAGTATCTGCCCTATTAGGTAGGATGCCTTCTGCGGTGGGTTACCAACCTACACTAGCTACAGAGATGGGTTTGATGCAAGAGCGTATCACCTCTACTAAAAAAGGTTCAATTACTTCGGTACAAGCAGTATATGTACCTGCCGATGACTTGACCGACCCCGCTCCGGCAACCACCTTTGCCCACTTAGATGCTACTACAGTATTATCACGTAAAATAGCCGACTTAGGTATCTATCCAGCTGTGGATCCACTAGATTCTACATCACGTATCCTTACAGAAGCTATCGTAGGCGAAGCACATTATAATTGTGCCAACAGAGTAAAAGGAATCTTACAACGTTATAAAGAGTTACAAGATATCATTGCCATCTTAGGTATGGACGAGTTGAGCGAAGAAGATAAACAAGTAGTATCTAGAGCGCGTAAAGTACAACGTTTCTTATCTCAACCGTTCCACGTAGCAGAACAATTTACAGGTTTGAAAGGGGTATTAGTACCCATTGATGAAACAATCCGTGGTTTTAATATGATTATGGACGGCGAGGTAGATGAGTATCCAGAAGCAGCCTTTAACCTTGTAGGTACTATTGATGATGCTATCGCTAAAGGTAAAAAATTAATGGAACAAGCTAAAAACTAAGAGGCTCAACCTTAATTAATTCTTCTAACCAATAAAATTAAACGCATCAAATGCATTTAGAAATATTAAGCCCGGAGCATAAAATTTTCAGCGGAAATGTTTACGGTATCCAATTACCCGGCATTGAAGGCTCTTTTGAAATTTTAGAAAAACATGCGCCTATGGTAGCTTCATTAGGCAAAGGGAAAATGAAAATTTTAAAAGATAAAACCTCAAGCGATCTTTATGAAATAAGCGGTGGTTTTACAGAAGTATTAGACAATAAAGTATCGGTACTTATTGAAGATGCTACCTCTTTAAGCTAATCCTGCTTAGTCTTAAAAATTTATACTTAAACCTCATTGGCACAAACTCCAATGAGGTTTTTTTATTGTATCTTTATGCCTAACATTATGCTTAATTCTAAATTCCGGTCACAAGTATTCAAAACCCTTTTATTATGCAGCTTTTTAATCCTTAGTGCATTTCAAAATTTAAACAGTTTTGAGGCTAAAGTCATTGGCATAAAAGATGGTGATACTATAGAAATATTGCTGGGTAAACAAAGTGAAACCCTACGATTAGAAGGGATAGACTGCCCTGAAAAAAACCAAGATTTTGGCAATGTGGCTAAAAAGTTTACGGCTCAATTCTGTTATGGTAAAACAGTACGTATAGAATTTAAAGGACATAAAGACCGTTATCAACGGAAGATTGCCAAAGTGTATGTACACAATAAATGTTTGAATGAAGAGCTCCTAAAAGCTGGCCTGGCTTGGCATTTCAAAAAATATTCTAAGGACCCTCACTTAGCACAATTAGAATATAGTGCAAGAATAGCGCAAAAAGGGCTATGGCAACATAGCAATCCCATAGCTCCTTGGGAATGGAGAAAACACAAACACCCCAGGAAGTAAAAAAATGGAGTAGGGCTAAAGCTTAACCTTACTCCAATCTTTCTACTCAAATTAATGAAATCAAAATTATCTAAATCGATCTGCCGAGCGGATTAAGGCCTCATCTTTACTAATACCCCTATAAGCCATTACCAGACATACCATCACAACAATAGGAATGATAGGGCCCGGTAATGCAAAATTGTCATTGCTCAAATCGGGGTGCTCTTTTTTAATCGAACTAATTATTTGCAACATCATTGCTATAAAAGCACCAGCCAATAACAAGGTCAATACGATTAAACGTTTTTGAAGCTTACGGTTTTTAAACATAAATAAGGCAACCAAAGGCACAACACTCAATAAGGTAGCCAACAATAATAGCACAAATTCGTTTTTAGCACCCATCAATAAGGGCGTAGCCGATGCTGCAATGTTATAATGATATAGAGGAAAAATAAAAAGACTTCCCGCTAAAAAAGAGCTCAAAAAGAGCCATACACTTTGGATGCGTTGAATCATAAAATGAAATTAGATATTTTTAAGATTAATTTTTTTAAATCAAAATTACTGGATTTTTTCAGCTCCAAAATAGGGTTGCAATACTTTAGGTAAGGCAATACCTTCAGGGCTTTGGAAATTTTCTAACAAACAAGCCACAATTCTTGGCAAAGCTAAAGAACTACCGTTGAGGGAGTGGAGTAACTGGGTTTTACCTTCTGAGTTTTTGTAACGTATTTTACAACGGTTCGTTTGAAAACTTTCAAAATTACTTACAGAGCTCACCTCTAACCAACGCTCTTGCGCAGCACTATACACTTCAAAATCGTAGGTTAATGCTGAGGTAAAACTCATATCACCACCACATAATCTTAAGATACGATATTCTAAACCTAAATTTTGTAACAATTGCTCCACGTGCGCTACCATTTCTTCTAATGCAGCATAACTTTTTTCAGGAGTTGTAAACTGTACTATCTCTACCTTATCAAATTGGTGCAAACGGTTTAAGCCTCTTACATCTTTACCATAAGAGCCAGCCTCTCTTCTAAAACAAGGTGTGTAAGCGGTCATTTTAATTGGCA
>JBDHYE010000252.1:0-3252 GCA_039811245.1 Chitinophagaceae bacterium
TTTTCAAATGTAATAAACCAAAGCGGGCAATGGCATCATAAAACTCTAAGGGCGCTCCCTCTGTAGTAAATAAAGCTATTGAGGGCTCGTGATGCTTAACTAGTGCTGCAATGCTGGCTTGCTCTTCAATAGGGATATAGGGTGGATTAGATACAATAATATCCCATTGATGTGGATTGCTAATTGTGTCTAGTTTTAAAATATCCCATTGGTGAAAATGTATAGAGCTGTTTAAAGCTTGTGCATTTTTTTGAGCTAGCTGCAATGCCGCTTCACTGATATCACAAGCCGAAACTTCTAATTGTTGTAATTTTTTTTGGAGACTTATAGCGATACAACCACTTCCAGTGCCAATATCTAGTAATTTCAAAGGACTATCCTTGATTGATTTTACATCATTAATAATCCAGTTTACGAGTTCTTCTGTTTCTGGTCTGGGTATGAGTACCGCTGGACTTACCATAAATTCATGACCACAAAACTGCGTTTTACCTAAAACATACTGTAAAGGCTGTCCTTGCAGTAAGGATTGTTTATACTGATGGTAAAGTGCTGTTTGTTGTGGATTTAAAAATGCATCTTTTTTTTCAAGATAACCTAAAGCAGTAAATTGTCCCACTTCTTCAATCAACCATTTACTAATGGTTTGTGCTTCATGTGCTTCGTAGAGGCTGTTGAGTGCATTAAGTAGTTGTAAGTAGGCTTCTTTAAAGGTCATGAAAATATGCATTTTAGCACAAAGAACGCAAACTTATTTTGTATTTTTGTATTTCCATGTCAGAAGATTCAATTCATGAATTATATATGCGGCGCTGTCTTGAATTGGCGGTTCTTGCCAAAGCTAATGTAGGCTCAAATCCTATGGTGGGAGCTGTGTTGGTTTATCAAAACCGAATTATTGGCGAAGGCTATCATCAAAAATATGGCGCAGCACATGCAGAAGTGAATTGTTTTAATAGTGTAAAAGAAAAAGATCAACCCTTAATTAGTCAATCAATACTTTATGTCAGTTTAGAACCTTGTACTCATTATGGAAAAACCGCTCCATGTGCAGAAAGAATTATCCGAGAAAAAGTAAAGAAAGTGGTCATAGCCATGTGTGATCCTTTTGAAAAAGTTAGCGGAAAAGGTATATCACTGTTAGAGGAGGCGGGTATCGAAGTGGAACTTGGGGTTTTAGAACAAGAAGCACAATTTTTAAACCGTAGGTTTATTCATTTTGTAACACATAAAAGCCCTTATGTTATTCTAAAATGGGCTGAAACAGCAACAGGGCAATTTGCTCCAATAAGTCGCCAAAGAACACAGTTAAGCAATGTGTATAGCAAATTTTTAAACCAAGTATGGCGCAGCGAAGAAATGGCCATTATGGTAGGAACTACCACAGCTATAATGGATAATCCCAGTTTGTTATGTACTATTAATAGTGCTACGCAACCCTTACGTATTGTGCTGGATCGTAATTTGACAATACCCAAAAGTCATCAGCTTTTAACCGACCATGCTAAAACATGGATTATTAATGAAAAAATTGATAATCAAGTAGATAATAAAAGCTATATAAAGTTAAACTTTAAACAAAATCTACTTTCAGAACTACTATCCTTGCTCTATCAATCCGGTATTTCATCATTGATTGTTGAGGGTGGTGTGCAGTTATTACAAAGTTTTATTCAAGAAAATTTATGGCAGGAGGCTAGGATTATACACTGTGCTTTAACGCTTAATGAAGCTACTCTTGATGCTCCTAAAATAGATACTAAACTACTTATCCATTCAGAACCCTTAGCAGGAGATTGTATTCAATATTTTCTCCATCAATAAGGCTTTAACCGCAACTTGTTCACATTGCTAAAGTCCTACTCAGAGTTAATATACTTTGATTCCAAATTTCAATAATTTTTTAGGTAAATGATCATCAAGGTTTGAAATGTCTTTTTCGTCAAGCTCTATGAGTTTGAGATCGTATTTTTTATAAATTGCCAATTTTGCTTTTTTACGTTCAGCATATTTGGGTTCATTTTCTAAGCCCCAATATTCGATATAAATTTTGCCGTTTGGCAAATAAAAATCAGTATAAAGTTCTTCTTCAATAGGTACTTTTTTCTCATAAGCATGTACTAGACCATAATCATACAGGGTATTATCAATGATTACTTCTGCTTTTGAGCGTACATAATGCCCATCTTTTGTTCTGTGTTTTGCTTCAAACTTTTCACGAAAATCATTACTTGATATCTGCTTTTTTAAATGATTCTTATCTAAAGTAATATCTATTGTTGCAATATCCTGCTTTTGATCTTCAAATACATCAACTAAACTTTTATTTGATAAAATATTCTGAGGCCAAAGCACATAACTAGAACCAGAACCTTCATGTTCAAACTGTTTACCGCCAACATTTTTACCTAATTGCGTGATGGTCCAACCGCTAATTTTTTTTTCAATCCAACCTAATTCAGAGAACACCAAATTGAGTCGTTGAGAGGAAAGTTCAAAATGTTTAGCAATAGCTGTTGCGTTTAACCATGTTGAATTTTTTGTTGTTACTTCATCAATAATTGTGTTTTCTGGCCAAACAATATATTCGCCATATTTAGGATTAAAACGAGTTTCACCCCCTTTTTGTTTTCCCAAAGCACTAAGTTGCCATTTATCTTCTTTTCTTGTAATCCAACCTAAAGTATTAAGTTGTTCAAACAAATCAGCCACCTTCATATTGAAGCTATTGGCTAAAGCCGATGTAGATAGGTATTCCATAATGATTGATAATATTGCCTTTCAGATAGCTTCAAAAATAATCAAGAAAATGAATGAATACTAATTTTAAGCTTTGCATTTGTATTTTAAATCAATCAAATTATTTTCAAAGCATGATAAAAATAAGCTCCAAGCGTTGATAGGCTTGGAGCAGATTGGTTTTTTGTTTTTCTATGGCGAATATTTTTCCTATTAGAGTTGGTGGATGAGCTTCATTATTTTTTCGGTAAATGGGTTACAATAGCGGAGCGAATAATCAAACAATTCTTGTGGAGCATAAGATTTTTCAATTTCTTTTCTCAACATTGTTTTGGCTCTGTTCAAGCGTACTTTAACATTAGACTCGCTAATATTTAATAAGGCAGCTGTTTCTGCTACATTCATACCACTTATTTCACGTAGTGAAAAAACCAATCGATAATCTTCAGGTAGCTGTGCTACAGAATGTTCTATAACCGTAGCAAGTTCTTTATTTTGAATGCTCATTTGTGC
>JBDHYE010000253.1:0-3236 GCA_039811245.1 Chitinophagaceae bacterium
ACGGCTCGCAAAGCATGTTCGAAGGCCGCCGCACCCTGCTCGAAGCGGCCCGGATCGCGATCGCCACCTCCGCCTTCCCGTATTTCGATATCGGCAGCGCGGATGTGGTGCTCTCTTTTGGGGCGGGTTTTTTTATAAACGATTTTTTATATTGAATCATGAATATTGAACAATTATATTCTATTTTTCTCCGACACTCTAATATTCAGACGGATACACGAAAAATTAGTGAAGATTGTCTGTTTTTTGCCTTAAAAGGGCCCAATTTTAATGGCAATACTTTTGCTCAGGAGGCTTTGAAATTGGGCGCTGCTTATGCCATAGTAGATGAAGATATTGATACAAGTAATAATGGACAGCTAATCAGAGTAAGCAATGTACTCCAATGCTTACAAGAATTAGCACTTTATCACCGTAAGCAATTTAAGATACCTTTTATTGCCATAACGGGTTCTAATGGTAAAACAACAAGCAAAGAATTGCTCAATCAAGTACTCTCTAAAAAATATAAAACCTATGCCACTAAGGGGAACTTGAATAATCATATTGGTGTGCCGCTTACTATTTTAAGTATTCCAAATGACGCTGAAATGGCAATCATCGAAATGGGGGCTAACCATATTGGTGAAATTGCTTCCTATTGCCGTATTGCACTGCCTACTCATGGCATTATTACCAATTGTGGAAAAGCCCATTTAGAAGGCTTTGGTAGTATTGAAGGGGTACGAAAAGCTAAAGGTGAACTGTATGATTTCATAAGAAATAATGATGGATTCGTATTTATAAATACAGATTTGAGTTATTTGGCGGAAATGGCTACAGGTATAAAGCATCAAGTTACTTATGGGTCAACACATCAAGCCCAAACGCTTATTCAGCCATTGGCTCATGAATTATTTCTAAAAGCACAAGTGACTTATCAAGGTATAGTACACTCCATCAGTACGCATCTAGTAGGCGATTACAATCTTCATAATATTGCAATGGCTTTTGCTGTAGGTGCTTATTTTGACATTAAGATACCTTTAATTGTTGAAGCATTAGAAAGCTATAGACCCGATAATAGTCGTTCTCAATTCATTAAAATTGGAATTAATCAAATTATTTTAGATGCTTATAATGCTAACCCTAGCAGTATGCGTGCAGCAATTGAAAATTTTTCAAAGCTAGAAGGAAAAAAAATCTTGTGTTTAGGTGCTATGAAAGAAATGGGACCTGAAGAAGCTTCAGAACATCGAGATTTAGTACAGTTTATTGAGCAAAAATCTTGGTATAATGTAATCCTTGTGGGTAAAGAGTTTGAGGCGTTTAAATCAGGGTATTTATGGTTTGAAAATGCAGTATTAGCTACTCAATATTTAAAAACACAGCTGCCACAAGAAGCTTTAATACTCATTAAAGGCTCTCGTGGCAGTAAGATGGAGCAACTGTTAGAGGCTTTCTCTTAATAGTTAATAATTTGCTCTTCTAGTTGAGGCATTGCTCTAAACTCATATTGCTGGTTGCGCAGTTGCGGTTCAAAACCAGCTTCTTTTATAGCTTTCTGGATACCTATTGCAGTAAATCTGTGTGGAGCTCCCGCAGCACTTACTACATTCTCTTCAATCATAATGGAACCAAAATCGTTTGCGCCGGCATGTAAACAGAGTTGGGCTATGGGCTTACCCACAGTAAGCCAAGAGGCTTGAATATTGGTAATATTGGGTAGCATAATTCTACTCAATGCTATCATTTTAATATACTCTTCGCCACTGGTATCGTATTTGGTCTTGCGGATACGCGCTAGAAGCGTGTCCACATCTTGGAAAGTCCAAGGGATAAAGGCAATAAAGCCTTTTGCTCCTTCAGGTTTTTCGGCTTGCACTGCTCTGATTTTTATCAAATGTTCAAAACGTTCTTCGAGTGTTTCAACATGACCAAACATCATAGTAGCCGTAGTAGTGAGTCCTACTTGGTGTGCTACTTTCATAATATCAAGCCATTCTTGTGCGCCACATTTCCCTTTAGAGATTAAGCGTCTTACTCTATCGTTTAAGATTTCTGCACCAGGACCGGGCATACTGTCCATGCCGGCTTCTTTTAAACGTATTAAGGCTTCTTTATGGCTAATGTTAGAAATCTTACAAATATGGGCTACTTCTGGAGGTCCTAAGGTATGCAGTTTAAGTGTAGGATATAAACGCTTAAGTTCTTTAAATAAATCGCAATAATAGTCAATACCTAAATCGGGGTGGTGCCCACCTTGTAGTAAGAGCTGCTCTCCACCATATCGAAAGGTCTCTTCGATTTTTTCTTTGTAGGTTTCAATATCGGTAATATAAGCTTCTTTATGACCGGGTATTCTGTAAAAATTACAAAATTTACAGTTGGCTACACAAACATTAGTCGTGTTCATGTTTCGGTCAATAATCCAGGTTACTTTACCGTGAGTAACAGCGTTTTTTCTTAAGGTATCACCTAGCCACATGAGCTCTGTAAGGGGCGCATTGTGGTATAAATACATTCCTTCTTCTATACTCAAAAAAGCTTTATCTAATGCTTTTTGATAGAGTTTCTCTAATTGCATAATGCAAAATTACAATTAAATTTAGGATAGCCCATAAGCTTATTTTACTACTAGTTGTACTGTAGCTCTTGTTTTTTGTTCTAGTAGGGTATATCTACCCGATGTAAGCTTTTGTAAGGTTTCTGGAGTATAATGTCTGATGGTTAATAGTTCTACATCTTCATTGATCAGCACTTTAAAGTCTTGCCCTAAGCACTGTATGAGTTTTTTTAGTTTTTCTTCATTATTGTCAATACAAGCCACAAAGCTAATGGCGGCATTTTGTATCAAATTAATTTTGATTTTCAAATCGTGAAATATTTGGTAGAGTTTACTCAAATTGCCTTCTGTAATAAATGAAAAATCTTTTGTGGTAACTTGTAGAAGCAGTTGGTTTTTCTTTAAAATAATCAATGGTGGATAGAAGATGCTATTCACCTCATTTTGAATTATTGTACCTTTCAAATCCTTATTCAGAAAGCATCTTACATATAGTGGGATATTATTATTCTGTAAGGGTTTAATGGTTTTAGGGTGTATGACTTGTGCACCATAATAGGCCATTTCTATCACTTCATGATAGGTTATAGCTTCAATTTTAACGGTATTGTCAAATAGTTTAGGGTCGGCATTTTTTAGTCCTTCTACATCTTTCCATATTGTAACGGCAGAGGCTTTAAGGGCTGCTGCC
>JBDHYE010000254.1:0-3236 GCA_039811245.1 Chitinophagaceae bacterium
GTTTATCATAATCACTCTTTATGAATTTTTTATTTAAACCTACTTGATATACTTTTTTAATATTGTACTTAGGGTGTGATAATTTTTGGGTCAAATCGCCATCATTGGTGAGCAATAATAAGCCTGTAGTATATCTATCGAGCCTACCTACGGGATAAAGCCTTAGTTCATGCGCTTCGCTCACTAAATCCATTACCGTTTTACGGCCTTTTTCATCATCGGTAGTTGTGATAAAACCCTTAGGTTTATTGAGCAGTACATAAACAAAATGTTTTTGAGGAACAATTTTCTTTCCACTTACTGTAACGGTGTCTGAAGTATTCACTTTTAAACCCGGTTCAAATATTAAGGCTTCATTGACTTTTACTTTCCCTTGTTTGATCAGTAGTACGGCATCTCTTCTACTGCACAAACCACAATAAGCGATATACTTATTTAATGGCATAATTTCAGGCAGCGCTATCGTTTTTGTTCTTTCTTTTAATTGCTCCTTTTCTATTTCAATACTTGTATCTGCCGCTTCTAGTGCAGATTTTGGAGTAAACGTTTTGGGTGTTTTGTATGGTTTTTTATCTTCAAAAGACTTTGAAGATTTATCATAATGTTTATCTTTTTTAATGCCCTCTTTCTTTTCAAAATCACGAGCATCATTCTTTTTAGACTTCCAAGCTTGTTCTTTAGAGCTATCTTTTGGAGATTCAAAATTTTTAGTTTTTGAATATTCTTTTTTAGCGTATGGGTTTTCTTTTTTAAATCCTTCGTTCTTGAAATTATACTCTTTTTTAGAAAACTCTTTTGACGTTTTATACGGTGCAGAAGAACGCTCTTTTCTTTCTGCTTTTTGAAAAGGGGTATTGGGCACCTCCTCATACTTTTTCTTAAATCCTTTCTCCTTAAACGGTTCAGCGGGCAAATGTGCTTTATGATCTTTAGGCTTCTTACCAAATTTTTTCTCAAAGTAAGAAGGCTCTTTCTTTTTCTTATCCATTCTATTATATTTTAATAAACCCCTTTATTTGCACATTGCTTTTAAGGAAATTTGCTGCAAAGTTAGCAAGGGCAAACTAAATAAAGTAATTTGCAAGGATAAGATACTATGGAGCAGCGCTTACGTTCGAGTTATTTTAACAAAAATCTATTAGAAGCCGGTTGTGACGAAGCCGGACGAGGTTGTTTGGCAGGTCCGGTATATGCTGCGGCAGTAATTTTGAAGCCCGATTTTTATCACCCATTACTTAATGATAGTAAACAGCTTACCGAAAAAGATAGGAATCTATTGCGACCGATAATAGAGCGTGAAGCCATTGCTTATGCTGTTGCACATTGCAATGCTGAGGAGATAGACCAAATAAACATCTTGAAAGCTTCTATTCAAGCAATGCATAAGGCTATTGAACAATTAAACATAAAACCCGACTGGTTATTAATAGATGGCAACCGTTTTAGTGCATTTATGGGTATTGGTCATACCTGTGTGGTCAAAGGCGACAGTCTATATGCTAGTATAGCCGCAGCAAGTATTTTAGCTAAAACGTATAGAGATGATTATATGGCAAAAGCACATGAGCAATTTCCTCATTATAATTGGTTACAAAATAAGGGTTATCCTACCCTTGCCCATAAAAAAGCTATTGCCCAACATGGTTTATGTAGCTTACACCGAAAAACTTTTCGTTATGAATTAAAAAAATAATGTATCTTGCTTTCTTTTTTCTGCTGTATTATTTAACGCTTATGTTATTTGATACAGCAGTTTTTCTTTCATTACAATGAAGAGCGCATTAATCCAACTGCATGTAGCGGTAATGTTATGGGGCTTTACCGGGGTGCTAGGTAGGCTCATTAAGCTAGATGCACCTGTACTAGTATGGTACAGAATGTTATTAACAGCAATATTATTAGCCCTGTTAATCAGCATTGCAGGAATGTGGCATAAGATTTCAAAAAAGGGGATTTTACAACTTTCAGGAATAGGTATTTTAATGGCTATACATTGGATTGCTTTTTATGCTGCAATACAATTTTCAAATGCTTCTATTGCATTAGTATGTTTATCTACAGCAAGTATTTTTACCTCGCTCTTAGAGCCCTTAATAAATAAGAGTGCGTACCAACCTAAAGAATTGCTTTTAGGGCTTTTTGCATTAGTAGGTATGTATTTAATTTATCGATTTCAACATTTACAAAGTATCGGGATTATACTTGGAATTTTTGCAGCTTTGCTCAGTTCTATCTTTACGATTTTCAACAAACGTATTGCTGCTGATTACCCAGTACAAACTATGCTATTTTATGAAATGGGTAGCGGCTTCCTTATCATTAGCCTATGCCTACCCTTTTTGTTGTATTTTATACCTTCGATGCGTTTAATCCCTACTCAAGATGCGCTTATCCCTCAAATAGGACAAGGTTTAGAGGCTTTTTTGACAAATAATAACGATTGGGTATGGCTGTTGATATTAGCACTTTGTTGTACCGTATGGGCACAGAGCTTAGCCTTGAGTGCTTTAAAAAAACTGAACTCGTTTACCATTACTCTTTCCGTAAATCTTGAACCCGTTTATGGTATCCTATTAGCCATACTTATTTTTAGAGAAGATAAAGAATTGCATCATCAATTCTTTTTAGGCATGGCACTGATCTGTATTTCTGTTTTACTTCAAATTTATTTCTTAATCAGAGATAAAAAGAAAGGCACGCTTAAGAGTTAGCTTTATGATTTTTTTTCCACCATATAAAACCCAATAAAAGTAAGCGGTAACATAGCTAGATATACAATTCCTAAATTTAATCCTTTACCACTCTCTTCACCCATTTGGCTGGCGGTGCTGGTACATACAGAGCAACCTTGCGCCCACACTTTACCCAAGCTTAAAACGATCATACTTAGACTAACAACTATCTTACGGATCATAAAACAAACTAATTATATTTGGCAAAATTAGCTAGTAAATAGCTACTAATCAAAATTAAAATTCCAACTTATTGATGGTACAAAGCGGAATAAACTGTACTGTACGGCTTGAGTTAAATTAGGATTATTGGGGTCTTCTTGAAAATTAATGAGATAAGGATTTTCTCTACCATAAGCATTGTACAAGCTAAATGCCAGCTCAGAACTGTAATGTTTTTTAGTTTTCAACTTATAAGTAGCCCCTAAATCTAAACGGTGGTAGGCAGGCATACGATAACCATTTCTTTCGGTATATAGAAAATAGCTTTTACCATTAATACTA
>JBDHYE010000255.1:0-3217 GCA_039811245.1 Chitinophagaceae bacterium
TTAGCTCAAAAGCTCAATCAATCTTTAAGCCTTTTTGCTATGTTAGTGGCCTATACCAATAGTGTGGCACAATATGCAGAAACCGATGCTCGCATGAGAGCATCGAAATACCTACCTACCGAGGCCGATAAAAATGTCAATACCAAAATTGCTGCAAACACTTTCCTTTGGAAAACACTTGAAAACGAAAGCTATCAGCATAAAATAAAAGAGCAAAACATATTACTCCAATTAGACGAAGACTGGATTAAGAAATTATACCAACAGCTTTGCCAATTAGAGGCTTACAAAGCTTATATCACTATCGAAAGTAGAGACCCGAAGCAAGAAAAAGCAATGATGCGCCTTGTCTGGACGGAACTAATGCTCAATAATGAAGAATTCCAAAACTACCTTCAAGATGAAATGAGCGATTGGGAAGACGACCGCGATATGATTTGCATCTTAATGGACAATTACTTTAAGAATAACGACAAAATCAATTTCTTATCCTTATTAGGAAATGAAAAATTAGACTTTGCCAAAAGCTTACTCCAAACTACTTTAGATAAAGAAGAATATTGTTTAAGTCTTATTGAACCCAAACTAATCAACTGGGAAACAGAGCGTATAGCCCAAATCGATTTAATATTATTAAAAATGGGACTGTGCGAATTACTCTATTTCCCTACTATACCGGTTAAAGTTACAATGAATGAATACATTGAAATAGCTAAAACCTACAGCACCCTGCAAAGTAGTCATTTTGTAAATGCGGTATTAGATAAAATTTTGAAAGAATTAGAAAAAGAACAAAAAATTCAGAAGAAAAGCCATTTTTCAAAGTAAAACCCTTCATCACATTTTAAGAAATCATTGATGATTTAACATAGGCAGAGCACCTATATTTGCCAATCAATAATTATGAAGCATATTCTACTTCCCATCGTTGTATTTATAGGACTATCCGTAGTCATAGCCTGTAGCAATACTGCCACTACGGAGTCTAATAGCACCCATAAAAAAACCTTAGATGCCAGCTTAGTCAACAATCCCTTTACGGCAGACTCAAGCAATGAAGTTTTAAGTACTAATAATGCCACAATGGATTTTGAGGATACCGTACATGATTTCGGAAAACTGTACGATGGTGAAATGGCAAGCTATGCCTTTAAATTTAAGAATAATGGCAAAGCCCCCTTACTCATTTCAAATGCAGTAGGGAGCTGTGGTTGCACCGTACCCGATTATCCTCATAGCCCCGTCTTACCCGGTGAAAGTGCAGTGGTTAATGTAAAATATAATTCACTAAATAAAGTAGGTACACAAAATAAAACAGTAACCCTTTATACCAATAGCAATAAAGGTACTCACACACTTACAATACTAGCCGAAGTGCTTGAAAAAAAATAAACACATTTAAAACTTTAATTAAAAACAACAAATATGACAACAACAATGTATGCTATTTTATGGCAAGGCGCTGCACCTGCACCCGGTGGCGGATTTGGTTTCCCAATTATGATGCTGGCAATGGTGGCAATTATGTATTTTTTCATGATACGCCCTCAAGCTAAAAAAGCTAAAGAGCAAAAGAAATTTGCCGATGCTATCGCTGCTGGAGAACAAGTAGTAACTACTGCCGGTATTCACGGTAAAATAGCTAAAGTAAATGATGACGCTACATTAAAATTAGAAATTTGCAACAATACGTTTATGACAATTGAAAGAAGTGCTGTTTCTATGGAAATGACTATGGCGTTTCGCAAAAAAGTAGATGCTACAAAAGCAGCCTAATATTTGATACACTCATGATACACCTGGGCATCACAGGAGGAATCGGGACTGGTAAAAGCACCGTATGCCAAGTGTTTGAAACACTTGGCATACCTGTATTATATGCCGATACTTTGGCTAAAAACCTAATGAATCATTCTTTGATTTTACGAGAAAAAATCATGAGTATATTTGGTGCGGCAGCTTATGATAATGGGGTCTTGAATAGGAAGTATCTTTCGGATCAAGTATTTCAAAATGCAGAAAAACTTGAAATGCTCAATCAATTGGTGCACCCTGAAGTAAGCAAAGCAAGCAAAGAATGGCAAATGCGCCAAATAGCAGCATATACATTAAAAGAAGCCGCATTGTTTTTTGAAACCGGCACCCATACCCAAGTACAGTATATGATAGGAGTAGCGGCTCCACTAGAACTAAGAATCGCTCGTATCAAGAATAGAGATGGCATAAGTGAAGAAAAGATTCATCAGATAATAGCCAAGCAATTAGAGGAAAGCGAAAAACTAAATCGTTGTGATTTTATCCTTTATAATGATGAGAAGAGTAGTATTATTCAGCAAGTATTAGCATTGCACCAACGTATTCTAAGTCTTTAATTTTAATTTATAAAACTTCTATGCAGCAAATTGAATAAGTTTCAATTTGCTGTTTTTATTTAAGCTAAAAGTAAAAAGCTCAAGAATTTTTTCTTGAGCTTTTTAAGGTTTGAACTGTTTTATTTAATTTATTGAAGCACAAACTTAATAGGAACAGTAAAGTAAACTTTTACTGGTTTACCGTTATTCTTACCTGGTTTCCAACGAGGCATACTTTGTACTACACGTTTAGCTTCTTCATCCATACCAAAACCTACAGGTCTTTGTACTTCAACATTTGAGATACTACCGTCTTCATTCACTACGAAACGAACTCTAACAGTACCTTGTTGACCGGCATTAGTAGCTTTTTCGGGGTAATGCACATGATCTGCCAAATACTTATAAAGAGCAGCTTCACCTCCTTCAAACTCAGGCATTTGTTCCACAAATTTATAAATCTCTGGAGCTTTAGGAGCTTCTACTACGCCATTACCAGTGCCGGGGTTGTCCACAATACCTGGGTCAATACCGTTGATATCACCTTCTTGCGTTTTCAAGCCTGCAGCAGCATCTTTCAACTGTTCTTGTTCTGCTGGTTTTTCTTCCTCTCTTACCTCTTCATCTTTTTTAATTTCTGGAGGGGTAAACTGTACCGTAGGTTTTACGGGAGGTGGCGGCTCAGAAGGTGGTGGTGGTGGTGGTGGTTGATTTTCATCAATGGGTGGTGGTTCTGCCAGTTTCACCTCAATAGGAGGCGGAGGAGGCAAAGGTGCCGACTTTTTAGCCCTACCCGCAAACACATTATAAGCTAACCCAATAATAGTAATACTTAAGATAGCTAGACCTGCTTTTTTCATCCTGTC
>JBDHYE010000256.1:0-3192 GCA_039811245.1 Chitinophagaceae bacterium
AACCATCAAATATTAGATGGTAGCGAAACAGTGATTAGCTGCGCTTCTTGCACTACCAACTGTTTAGCTCCTATGGCTCAAGTATTACACAATAATTTTGGTATCTTAGTAGGTCAAATGACTACGGTACACGCTTATACTAACGACCAAAATACGCTTGATGCACCTCATGTTAAAGGCGATTTACGCAGAGCACGTGCTGCCGCAGAAAATATTATTCCTAACTCTACCGGTGCTGCTAAAGCCATTGGTTTAGTATTACCAGAACTTAAAGGTAAGCTTGATGGCGGTGCTCAAAGAGTTCCTACAGTTACCGGCTCTCTTACAGAGTTAACTGTGGTATTATCTAAGAAAACCAGCGCCGAAGAAATTAATGCGGCTATGAAAGCTGCCGCCAACGAGTCTTTTGGATATAATGAAGATGAAATCGTTTCTAGCGATATTATCGGTATCAGTTATGGTTCATTATTTGACGCTACTCAAACTAAAGTAGTAAGCGTAGGCGATAACCAATTAGTAAAAACAGTAAGTTGGTACGATAACGAAATGAGTTATGTTTCTCAATTAGTACGTACTGTGAAATACTTTGCAGGCTTAATTAAATAAGCATTTAAAGAAAAAATCACAAACATAAAAATGGGCTACTCGATATAAAGAGTAGCCCATTTTCTTATTTAAGTATAATTGTTAAGTGGTGATTATTTCTTAAGCTTCGCTTGCTGTTGTTTTTGGATTTCGGCTATACGCTCGGCCCATTTGCTTTGTGCAGCGGGTTTGCTTTTATTCTCTTGAATTTGCGCATGCAGTTTTTCTTCATTGATGAAAAATTTCTGAATAATATATTGTTGTAACAAGCTCAACATATTGCTCAAGAAATAGTAAAAGGTAAGCGCTGCTGCCATCTTGTTAAAAAAGCCCATAAGGAAAAATGGAAACACAAAAGGCATCCATTTCATCATAGGGTTATTAGGGTCTTGAGGGGTATTGTTTTTGCTGTATAAGGCTAACAGTAAGCTCGATGCGGTCATTAATAAAGTAAATAAACTTACATGATTACCATATAATGAAGATAAAATAGGGATTTGTGTACTCCAAGAAGCGATGCTGTCATAAGTGGAGAGGTCGTCTGCCCAAAGGAAAGAAGCTTGTCTTACTGGCAACGCAGTAGGGATAAAATAATACAAGGAAAGGAGTATGGGCAGCTGGAAAAGCATCGGTAAGCAGCCCCCTAAGGGGTTAACCCCTGCGGTACGATAAAGGTTCATTTGTTCCATGCTCATCTTTTGCTTGTCATCGCCACATTTTTCTCTTAATTCATCTAATTCTGGCTTCAAAGCACGCATCTTAGCGGTGGATAAAAATGATTTATAAGTAAAGAAAGAAAGTGCTAAACGTATGATAATGGTCATCAGTACAATAACTAATGCTATGCTGCCCACATGAGCTGTAAGGAATGTAAATAACGGTAACAGCAACCATTTATTAATGTATTTTACAAAAGTAAAAATGCCAAAACCATAAGGCACCATATCTTCTAAATGCAGATGAAATGCTTTTAGCGTATTGTAATCGTTAGGCCCGATATACCATTTAAAAGCATATTGTTGTTGTGAGCCAGCTTTAGCAGGCAGTTCAAAATTAAAACTGCTATTCGCCGTGATATCTTTGGCAGCTAGCTTGGTGCTCGATTTTATTTGTATTTTAGAAAAAGCATCATCTGCAATTAATGCACTACTAAAATATAATTGGCGGTAACCTAACCAAGATACAGGCTTATCCAGTGTTTCAGATTTTTCTTCATTAACTGTAAAATAGTCTTTATCCTCATCTTTAAAATGATAATAAATTTGAGTTGCCATACGCTCGTTATACACATCTTTTTCGGTGCTTAAACCTTCAAGATGCCATGCCAAAGGGAGGTTGCTACCTGCTGTGATTCCGTGTAGCTGAATAGAGAATTGCAACATATAACTATTTGCAGGTAAGAAATAATTGTATTGCACTTTTTTTCCCTCACCAATATCGGCTATAAGTTCTAAGCTTTGACCAGTACTGTTTTTTTCTTGTTTTTGAACACTAAAAAATAAATTCGCAGTATTTATTGCACCTTGTTGTCCGGGGAGTTGAAGCTCTAACTTATTTTTATCGCCCTTAAAAAGGTACAATGGTTTTTTAGAGTATGTTTTGAACTCTTTTAATAAGGCAGCAGTAGGGTAAGCACCTTGGCTGGTAATATCCAAACTGATTTTTTCATTCTCTAAGCGGATATTTTGAGCGGTACCTCTAAAACCAGAGGGGAGTAATTGGTTTAATGAGTCTTGTGCTTTTTGTTGTGTGCTGTCTAAAGCTACAGTAGCCTTCGTAGCCTCACTTTGAGCAGCGCTCTGACTTTTTTGAAGCTCAGGGTGTGCTTTGGCATAAGCTATAGAGTCTGCTTTATGTTGTTCTTTATACTTTTTCTGTTCGTAACTGCTATAGCTAAAATAACCGATTAATAAGGCTACTAGTAACCCAAAACCTATGGCTGAATTTTTATCCATCTTAATATATCTAAATAGAATTGAGGCGCAAAGGTAAGCAATACTAGCGCATCAAAAATGCATTTAAAAGAGTAATTTCTAAGCAGCTATTTAAGACAATAGAGAAATTATCTTTATTGGGGCATCATCATTAATAAATTATAATCCTTATTTTTAGTATAATAAGAGCATAAGGTTACATTGCCCGCCTTAAAACTAGATTGTTGAAAAGTAGTGCAATGTAGCTTTTATTAAATATTGTAAACGGGTTTAACTTACTAGTAATTAGTGCGCCAGTAACCCATTCTTGAAGGGCATTTATAGGTTTTGAGTTGTAGAGTAACCCAAAAATTACACATTAAATATTGGTCTAGGGTATTGCTATTGCCTCTTTGTTTTCCGGCTCTTCCTATTGGGTTGCTAGGGTCTTTTAGTAGAGAAGGGTCTTGAATATAATAAGCAGCATTGGGCGCATTAGGGTCTGGTGCAAAATTATTAGCACCTACATAGGTGGTACTTACATCATCAAGATAATCAGTAAAAGTTAAACGGTGTACAACTTCAAAACCCATATTTAAACCCGGTACTAACCACCAACGGATACCAGTGCCAATTGGTACACAGATCGATAGTTCTTTATAGCGGCGGTCGGCATAGGCGCCTCCTAAATTTT
>JBDHYE010000257.1:0-3165 GCA_039811245.1 Chitinophagaceae bacterium
TACTGCTAAGAAAAGTAAATTAAAAATATGCTGACCTTTAAAAGAGAAATCTTTTATTTTTCCGTTGAGCTTACCCCAGGCGATGATACTACCAGCAAAGGATACTGAGCCAATAATCATACCTAATAATATAGTAATTAAATGTCCTCCTTCAATAGATTGAAATATATTTGAACTTTCGGAGCTGCTGGTAGCTGTAATATGATGAAACTCTATTATAGAAATCAGCATCGCACAAGCGCCTCCCATTCCATTGAAGAGACTTACCATTTCAGGCATAGCGGTCATTTGAACTTTTTTGGCGGTTAAAGTGCCGAGTACAGTACCTATGATTAAGGCACTAAAAATCCAGAAATAGTTGCCTAGTGCTTTGCCTTCTTCATTTTTATATAAAAATATGGTAGCAAAAATGGCAAGCGTCATACCGAAAGCTGCCACCAGATTGCCTTTTCGGGCAGAATCGGGGTGAGAGAGCATTTTAAGACCAATAATAAAAGTAATGGAGCCTATTAAATAAGCAAGGTTTAAAATAAGTGTTGCTATGTCCATTTTTATAAGTTTATTTTTAATGAATTTGAAATAGTAATTGAATAGAAGGGTTTACTTTTTTTTCTTTTTGGCAAACATTTCTAACATTCTATCGGTAACCACAAAACCGCCTACCACGTTTAAGGTACCTAATATCACGGCTAAGAAACCAAGAATAAGTGCTAAGGTATCGTTAGGGTCTGCTTGACCCATTACAATGATAGCTCCTATGATAACCACTCCATGAATAGCGTTAGCGCCACTCATCAGGGGTGTATGCAGTACCGAGGGTACTCTACCAATGACCTCAATACCTAAAAAGATGGATAGGACTACAATAGTGAGTAATCTATAAGTAGCGGGGTCTAGAAATAAATTTTGTAACATTTCCATAAAAAAAATTGATTAAATAGTTTAGCATAAATTAATTTATTAATGCACTAACTCTCTCGTTAGTAACAGCACCTTGATGGCAGATACAAGTTCCTTTGACGATGTCATCTTCAAAATTTAATTGAATAGCACCCTCAGGATTAATCCATAATTTCATAAAGTTTAAAATATTTTTGGCATAGAGTTTTGAGGCATCTTGTGGGCAAGTAGCCGCCAAAGCAGAATTACCAATAATGGTAACTCCATTATGGATTATGGTTTTAGTATCTTGGCTTAGCTCAGTATTTCCTCCTGTAGCTGATGCCAAATCAACGATAACAGCACCGGCTTTCATTGACTGAATCATATCTTTAGTTATAAGAATTGGAGCTTTCTTGCCGGGTATTTGAGCAGTAGAAATAACGATATCACTTTTAATAATATGCTCATGAATTTTTGCTTTTTGTCTTTCGGCAAAATCGGCACTTTGTTCCACCGCATAGCCTCCGGCTTTTGAAGCATCGGCAGCGCCTTCTACCTCTATAAATTTAGCTCCTAAGCTTGCTACTTCTTCTTTTACAGCAGGGCGCGTGTCAAACACCTCAACCACTCCACCTAATCTACGTGCCGTAGCAATAGCCTGCAAGCCTGCAACACCGGCACCCAAAATCATAACCTTAGCAGGAGGGATACTACCTGCTGCCGTCATAAACATAGGCATATACCTGCTAAACTGAAAGGCAGCTAATAGTACCGCTTTATAACCTGCAATATTGGCTTGAGAGCTGAGCACGTCCATACTTTGAGCACGGGTAGTACGAGGCACCGTGTCCATACTAAATACCGTATAATTTTGTGCGTTCCAATCTTTGATCATTTGAGCTTGAAATAAGGGTTGAAATACCCCTATCAATATCGCTCCGGTTTTAGGTTTTAAATTTAGGATTCGATGGGCATGAATTGCTAATAGAACATCTGCTTGGTTGGCAATTTCCGTATCCGATTTAATTTTTGCACCCGCACTTAAGTATAATTCATCTTTATAAAAAGCCTGTTCTCCTGCTCCTGATTCTATCCACACTTCAGTATTCATTTTAACGAGTGCCTGCACCACCTCCGGACTTAAAGACACTCTTGTTTCGGGGGATTGCTCTTTGAACACACCTATAATCATAAAGAAATTATTTATTTTAGAAATTATATTTTAAATAGCATCGTGAAAATAATGCATTTTTTAACGATTCCAAATTTTAACGTTCTTTAAATGCAAATCAAGACGTAGTTCTCAAATTTTTAAATATTTTTACCGCCAATTTTAAAACCAGAAACTGAAAATTAAAAGAAAATGAAAAAAATATACCATTTACTTCTCTTTTGTGTTATGCTACAATTTTCAGCATTTGCGCAATATGAAAACACCACCATTCAATTAGGTCAAAAAGCGCCAGAACTTGCTTTTAACAACCCTGAGGGAAATACGATTAAACTTTCTGAAATTAACAAAGGGCGCATAGTACTATTAGATTTTTGGGCTTCATGGTGTGGTCCTTGCCGTAGGGCTAACCCTGAATTGGTGCGCATCTATAAAGATTTTAAAGATAAAGCCTTTAAAGGTGCTCGTAAAGGCTTTACAGTAGTAAGTGTATCTTTAGACAAAGCTAAAGAAGCTTGGGTAGAAGCGATAAAGAATGACAATTTAAGCTGGCCCTACCATATGAGTGATTTACAAGCATGGCGTTCAAAAGCGGCTGAGATCTATGGTGTAAGCTATGTACCTCAAGCATTTTTATTAGGCCCTGACGGAAAAGTAATCCATAAATTTCATTATGGAGAGGATCAAGCTGCTGTAATCAGCAAATATTTAAAATAATGTTTTTTTATTGCAAGGTTTTTGTTACCTTTGCACACTCAAATTGATAACCAAGAGGTATGGCAAAATCCATATCCAAAAATTTAGAATAATTATGAAAAAAGGAATTCATCCAGAAGCTTACCGCCTTGTAGTGTTTAAAGACATGTCTAACGATACTACATTTTTAACTCGTTCTACTTGCGCTAGTAGAGAAACTATCCAATGGGAAGATGGTAACGAATACCCACTAATTAAAGTGGAGATTTCAAATACTTCTCACCCTTTTTATACTGGTAAATCAGTATTTGTGGATACAGCAGGACGTATTGAGAAATTCAAAAATCGTTACGCTAAGAAAGCCTAAGGCTGCGGTTTTAACCACAAAATATTTAAATTTAGAATCCTCAAAATCC
>JBDHYE010000258.1:0-3159 GCA_039811245.1 Chitinophagaceae bacterium
GTGTTTTAGTACTGTGTAAACCTAAACGTTGGGCTGCACGATACTGTTTAATAGCCAAATAAATCACATGATCATTAGGCTCAATATTGAATATATCTTCAGGGAGCTCAACCTTACGGCCTGTTACTTCACCTTTTATGTTTAGTACATCGAGTTGCATAGTGCTCTTAATTAATTCTGGATTAAAACAATAGAACCATTATGACCGGGTACTGAACCACTAATCAAAATATAATTCTGTTCTGGAAATATTTTTACGACTCTTAAAGCTTTTACTTTTACGCGCTCACCGCCCATACGGCCGGCCATACGTAAACCTTTAAATACTCTACTAGGATAAGAAGAACCCCCTACAGAGCCCGGAGCACGCTGACGGTCATGCTGACCATGGGTAGCCTCTCCTACTCCGGAAAATCCGTGACGCTTAACTACGCCTTGGAAACCTTTACCTTTTGTAGTACCTACTACGCTTACTTTTTCGCCTTCGGCAAAAATTTCACATGTAATAGATTCACCTAATGTTTTACTTAGGGAGCAATTTCTAATTTCTTTAACTACAGACTTAGGCGATGCATTTGCCTTAGTGAAGTGATGAAGTAATGCTTTGGGAGTGTTTTTTTCTTTGGCTTCTCCGTAAGCGATCTGTAGCGCATTGTAACCATCTGTTTCTATGGTTTTGATTTGCGTTACCACACAAGGACCAGCTTCAATAATGGTACAAGCTGTTTGCTTTCCATTATCCTCGAATATGCTGGTCATACCGATTTTTTTACCTATAATACCTTTCATTTCTTATATTTTTACTAAGCGCCTGATTTTTATTGTGTGGATCAGGATTAGTGTGTTTTCAAAAAACTAAAGAACTTTTGTCTCTTTAAATACCTTTTCTAAATTATGCCTTAATCTCTACTTCTACTCCACTTGGTAAATCCAATTTTGAAAGGGCATCTACCGTACGAGATGAAGAAGTATAAATATCCAATAAACGCTTGTGCGTACATAATTGGAACTGCTCTCTCGCTTTTTTATTTACATGCGGTGAACGCAAAACTGTAAATATTTTTTTCTCTGTGGGCAAAGGAATTGGACCTGTTACTACAGCGCCTGTATTGCGCACCGTTTTTACAATTTTATCTGCTGATTTATCTACGAGATTGTGGTCGTAAGATTTCAACTTGATTCTGATACGTTGAGACATAATTTTCAAATAACTTTATCCGTCAAAAAATTTTCGGACTGCAAAGGTAAGCACTTATTCTAATCTACCAAATTTATTTTTTATTTTTTTTAAGATTGGTTTAGAAAATGTTTATTTAACCAAATAATCAATTTGAATTTTGCTTGTAATTCAAGTATTTGTTTTATTTAACCAAAAAAAAGCCCTAAAAACACTAGGGCTTTTAGGGCTTGAAAGGGTGCGGAAGAGGAGATTCGAACTCCCAAGTCCTTTCGGACACTACCACCTCAAAGTAGCGCGTCTACCAGTTTCGCCACCTCCGCGCAAAAGGGTTTGGTTTTTTTTAAGGTGTGCAAAAGTAATCTAATCTTGTAAGATTTGGAATAATATTTTCTAAAAAAATAGTACAATGTACTTATTGCCTTCTTAAATGATTGTCTTTTAAGGCTGCTGCTGCCAGTTTAGAGGGGTATAGCGCAGCACAACAACCTACAATGCTTACGGTAATCAATACTACTACAATATCGAACAATTTAACCTGTACCGGGTAAGCCTCAATTAAAAAATTACCTTGTAGTTTGACCCAAGCATAATGCTGCTGCCCCCAGCATAAGGCTAAGCCTATGAATAACCCAATCAATCCCCCACAAAAACCCCATAAGCCCCCTTCTAATAAAATGATTTTACTTAACTGACTAGGCTGCAAGCCCATGGTCTGTAAGATGCCTAAATCTTTTTGTTTTTCGAGCACTAGTAAAGATAAGGCACTCACCATATTAAATGAGGCAATGAGGAGTACAAATACCAAGATCAAGAAACCCGCCCATTTTTCGGTTTGTGCTACCATATACACGGTCTTATTTTGCTCATAGCGTGTAGCAATTTGGTATTTATTTCCTAGTATTTGCTGTAATTGCTCTTTAACGGCATCGGCTGAGCTATGGGGCTGTATGCTGAGCTCAATAGAAGTTACAGCCTTAGCTTTATTGAGCAAAAGAGCTACATTTTCGAGGGGGGCTATAACATATTTAGCATCAAACTCTTCTTGCACTGCAAAAGCACCATCGGGCTTTAACAAGGCACTATAAAAGGCGTTTGTAGGGTTAATATTTGCTGGCTGAATATTGGGGTTAGGTGCATAGACCATTATACGAGAGAACACATTATCTACATCTATGCCCAACTGGTTAGCAATATCTTGCCCTATGATACAGTTTGCCAATACAGGATTGGCCTGTACTTGGGTATTACCTTTAACAATATAGGGTTTTAGTTGGGTTACTTTCATGTACTGACTATCTACTCCTAGAATGCTTACCGGTAGGTAATCGCCTTCATCGGTATTGATGAGCACATTATCTTCAAGTACTTTGGTATAATACTGTATGCCTTTGAGCTGCTTAATCTTAACGATAATGCTGTCGGGATTGTCAATATACTTGGCATTTTTAGCCGTTATTTTAATAGGGGGATAAAAGGCTTTGTAGAGCTCTTCGATAAGTGCGCTAAAGCCATTAAAAACAGAGAATAAGATAATCATAGCACAACTGCTAATGGCAATAGCAGCAATGCTGATTTTAGAAAGTATAGGTACCGCGTTGGCAGTCCCTTTACCCCACAAATATCTTAGGGCTATTTTAAAGACTAATGGTAACTTCATGCCGGGAATCGTAGGCTAAAATTAGGCATCGGGCGCGGGTTTTTGCGGATCAGTTTGATGGAGCTTTTTAAATACTTCTTCCATGTGAAACACATAATCTAGTGTATCGTCTAAATAGAAGTGTAACTCAGGGACACGTCTAAGCTGGTGCCTTAATCTTTCGCCCAACATTTTACGGTATTCCCAATTTTTTTCTTCTAGCAAAGCCATTACTTTTTTAGGCTCTTCTACTTTAAAAAAAGAGAGGTAAACCCTAGCTTCTAATAAATCGGGGGTAAGTTGTACTTTTGAAATAGACAGCATGCCGCCTTGAGGGGTATGG
>JBDHYE010000259.1:0-3153 GCA_039811245.1 Chitinophagaceae bacterium
TTATCCAAGCACTTAAAGCAGCAGGTAGCAAACAAATAGTTCTTCTTACTTCAACCCTATTAAGCCCTTCTACTAAAGAAATAATCCGCCAATTTACTGCTAAATACCCTACCGCTAAACACGTAGTGTATGATGCACTATCTATGTCGGGAATGCTTCAGGCTAATTTAGAAAGCTTTGGTAAACAAGCTATTCCAAGCTATCAATTTGATAAAGCTAAAACAATTTTTAGCCTTGATGCCGACTTCCTTGATTCTTGGCTTTCTTCTACTGAATATACTACTCAATATGCTAGCGGTAGAAAAGTAAATAAAACAAATTTGAACATGTCTCGCCACTATCATGTGGAGCCATGTCATACCATAACAGGTGCCAGCGCCGACCATAGAGCTACTTGCCGCCCTTCAGAAATAGGTGCTGTAGCAATCGCCTTATTAGGTGCTATTAACGGTACAAGTCCCAGCTTAAGTAATAAAAACTTAAATAAGTTGATTACTCAAGCTGCAAAAGATTTAAAAGCAGGCAACGGTTTAGTAGTATGTGGAAGCAATGATAAAAATGTACAAACTATTGTAAATGCGATCAACAGCGCTATAGGTGCTTATGGTACTACCATTAATTGGGCGGTAAGTTCTAATTATAAACAAGGCATTGATGCCGACATGGTGAACCTCGTTGCTGATATGAACGCAGGCAATGTAGGAGTACTTTTAATGCACGAAGTAAATCCTGTATATGATTATTGTGAGTCTGATAAATTTGTATCAGGTTTAGCTAAAGTAGGACTTAGTGTATCATTTGCCGACCGACTTGACGAAACAGCAGAAAAGGCCACAGTAGTAACCCCTGACCATCATTGGTTAGAAAGCTGGGGCGATGCTGAGCCAATGACTGGAAGCTATAGCTTCATGCAGCCTACCATTGCTCCATTATTTAAGACTAGAGCCTTTCAAGACAGTTTATTAAAATGGTCTGAAAGCAGCGATAATTATCTTAATTTCTGGACTAATTATTGGAAAGGTATTTTAGGCAGCCAGTCTGCATTTGACGCTGCAGTCCAAAAAGGTGTTTATGTAGCAAGTAACGCAACTGCTATGGCTTCTGCTGCATTTAATGGTAATATTGCTGCTGCTACAGCCGCTATCCAAAGTGCAGCTAAACCAGCAGAATATGAATTAGTGCTTTACCCTACAACCGCTTTAGGTTATGGGGGTGCTTGGAGTAACAACCCTTGGTTACAAGAGATGCCCGACCCAATGACCAAAGCTACTTGGGACAACTATATTTGCATGTCGCCAAAGACAGCAAAAGAGCATTTTAATGCAGAACTTACTTCTATCAATGAAACTGTAGCCGCTAAAAAGCAAGCTAAAATCACTTGGAACGGTAAAGAGCTCGTACTACCTATCGTAGTAGTACCTGGTTTACATAATAATGTTGTAGCGGTAGCCTTCGGTTATGGTCGCTCTAAAGGTGTAGGTCGTGCTGCTGCTAGTGGAATAGATAAATATGGTAAACAAATTGGAGGTAAAAATGCTTACCCATTTGTTCAGTATAACACTACTACTCAGTCTTTTAGTTATAGTAATGCCGCAATTAAAATAAGTCCCGAAAATTCAACTTATGAAGTTGCCATAACTCAAACGCATCATAGCTATGAGGGTCGTCCAATAGTTCATGAATTTACTTTAGAAGAATTTGCTAAAGACCCTGAAGCCTTACTAAAAGAGCGCTATGCAGAAATAGCCCATTATACAGGTAAGCCTTGGGAGCATCATGAAGCTCCTAAAGAAGGTTTTGACCCTGAAATGGATCAGAAATTTAGAGAACATGGTACAATGTACCCTGATTATACTCAAGAAGCAAGTCATGAGGCGATCCATTGGGGCATGTCGGTTGACCTTAATGCATGTAATGGTTGCGGTGCTTGTTTAGTAGCTTGTCAAGCAGAAAATAATATTTCAGTTGTAGGTAAAACCCACGTTTTACAAGCACACGAAATGCATTGGTTGCGTATAGACAGATACTTTAGCGGTAACCCCGATGATCCAGATAGTGTACAAACGGTGTTCCAACCTATGATGTGCCAGCATTGTGATAATGCACCTTGTGAAAACGTTTGCCCTGTAAATGCAACAAACCATAGCTCAGAAGGGTTAAACCAAATGGCATATAACCGTTGTATTGGTACTAAATATTGCGCAAACAACTGTCCTTATAAAGTAAGACACTTTAACTGGATGGATTGGAACGGTGCAGATTGCTTTGAAGATAACCTATTTGAAGATTATAGAAGAGATGATGTAAACGACGATCTTACACGTATGGTATTAAACCCAGACGTAGTAGTACGTAGCCGTGGTGTTATGGAAAAATGCTCTTTCTGTGTACAAAGAATTCAAGCAGGTAAATTAGAAGCAAAAATCGCTGGTGAACCATTAAAAGACCAACAAGTAGTAACCGCTTGTGCAGCCTCTTGTGCATCGGGTGCTATTAAATTTGGTAATGTGAATGACCCAGAAAGTGAAGTTTATAAACTAAGAAATACAACAGATAAAGAAAGAGTATTCTATGTGCTTGAACAAATTCACGTATTGCCTAATGTAAACTACTTATCAAAAATTAGAAATACAGATAAAGTAATCGCCGGCACAGAAGAAGATTTAATGGTAAATAAAGGGAAATTAATCAGCTAATTAATTTTTTGAAATAATAATTTTAATTTAAGAACAGGTTCTGATAATCTTTTTAAAAGAACCCAAAGTAAAATAACCAAGCAATTATGCACTTAAAGTACGAATCCATAGTTCGCGAACCATTGGTAGATGGTAATAAGACCTACCGCCAAGTTACGGAGGATATTGTAAGCCCAATTGAGAAAAAACCAGGTAAAATGTGGTATGTAGGTTTTTTCATTTCATTACTTTTATTAGGATATGGTGTTTTTTCTGTATTCTGGGAGGTATATTATGGTATTGGTGTTTGGGGTATTAACCGCACTGTAGGCTGGGGTTGGGATATCACCAACTTCGTATGGTGGGTAGGTATTGGTCACGCAGGTACATTGATCTCTGCTATCTTGTTGATCTTCCGTCAAGGTTGGCGTACAGGGGTAAACCGCGCCGCAGAAGCAATGACCATCTTTGCAGTAAT
>JBDHYE010000260.1:0-3148 GCA_039811245.1 Chitinophagaceae bacterium
AGATATTCAATGCATAGTTGGCAAAGGAGCTTTAGCATTTGGTTCTAGCCAGCAGCCCTCTTTGTATGATTATGCTGATGGTATTGATACTAGGGCATTTTTAGCACATCTAAAATAAAAAATTTCTTGACATGGCATTTTCTTTAACATTAGTTATTGTATTGGTTACTGTAGCGGTATCTTTTTGGGCATTTAACGACAGTACACTTTGGCAAAAGTTGGTCTTGCACCCTTATCAAATGAAAGACCCTAAAGAGTATTATAGGTTATTAAGTAGTGGCTTTATCCATGCCGATATGCAGCATCTACTATTTAATATGATTACCTTATATTTCATTGGGGAGTTTGTGGAGCAATACTTTGTTGTTTTAGGGCATCCTAACTGGTTTTTAGCCTTGTACTTGATAGGCATAATAGTCGCCTCCATACCCTCTTTTATTAAAAATAGAAAGAATCCCTATTATAGTAGTTTAGGGGCATCGGGGGGTACCTCTGCTATTATGTTTGCCTTAGTTTATATTGCACATTGGGCTAAGATTTATATTTTCTTTATTCCTGTTTGGTCTATATTGTTTGCCATTCTATTTATTGTTTATTCCATTTATATGTCTAAAAAGGGGAATGACTATATCAATCATGATGCACATTTATGGGGTGCGGTATTTGGTTTTGTATTTTGTTGGCTCACCGACCCTAGCCATGGTCTATCTTTTTTAGCTCAGATTAGCCGTTTGCCATTTTAAAGTGCTTTATTTACAATCATTTTAAGCTTTTTAAAAAGAAAGATAGAAAAAAAAATAAAAATAATGTTCAAATTTAGAATAAAGAACTTACCTTTGCAGTCCATTTGAAAAATTTTATCCTTAAAAGATAATGCCAACTATACAACAATTAGTAAGAAAAGGACGTGAACAAATAGAAGTTAAATCTAAGTCTCGTGCTTTAGATGCATGTCCTCAGCGTCGTGGAGTATGTACTCGTGTTTATACTACAACTCCTAAAAAACCAAACTCAGCGTTACGTAAAGTAGCGAAAGTTCGTTTAACTAACAAGACTGAAGTGATTGCCTATATCCCAGGTGAGGGTCATAATCTTCAAGAGCATAGCATCGTATTAATTCGTGGTGGTCGTGTTAAAGACTTACCAGGTGTACGTTATCATATCGTAAGAGGTGCTTTAGATACTGCGGGTGTAAAAGACCGTAAACAGAGTCGTTCTAAGTATGGTACTAAGAAAGAAAAAGCAAAGAAAAAATAATTATAAACGTATTTCAATTTCCAAATAAAAGAAAATGAGGAAGGCACAAGCCAAGAAGATCCCTTTAGCTCCGGATCCTAGATTTAACGATAAGAATGTAACTCGTTTTGTAAACTGCTTAATGTGGAGTGGTAATAAAACTGTAGTATTAAGTTCATTTTATGCAGCTATTGATAAGGTTTCAACAATGACCAATGAAGATGGTTATGAAGTTTGGAAACGTGCATTAGCTAATGTTACACCAATGGTAGAAGTTCGTAGCCGCCGTATTGGTGGTGCTACGTTCCAAATTCCTACAGAGGTGCGTCCTGACCGTAAGATTTCATTAAGCATGAAATGGTTAATTCGTTATTCAAGAGAGCGTAATGGTAAAACGATTACTGATAAATTAGCTAATGAAATTGTAGCAGCATCAAAAGGTGAAGGTGCTTCTGTAAAGAAAAAAGAAGATACACATCGTATGGCCGAGGCTAATAAAGCATTTGCGCATTTCAGAGTTTAATTCAGTTTATATAAAACTAATTTATACCGATTATGTAATTTACATAATCGGTATTTTTTTTAAATTTAATCTTGCTTTCTTGTGTCTGATACTTTGATTTCTTAAAGAAAAGCTTATTTTTGAACATTCCATTTTTATTAATCAATAGAATCCAATAGATGAGTATTTTTATTAGAA
The DNA here is from genome assembly GCA_039811245.1 of Chitinophagaceae bacterium. GTDB lineage: Bacteria > Bacteroidota > Bacteroidia > Chitinophagales > Chitinophagaceae > Rurimicrobium. Next base: position 1,937 of record JBDHYE010000260.1, read on the forward strand.
AACCACTAGCCAATTTATTAGCAGAAGCCAATGACACTGGAGAACACGCATTGAAGAAAACACTTGGTACTTGGGGCTTAATCGCTTTAGGTATCGGTGCTATTATTGGGGCAGGGCTTTTTTCGATTACAGGAATGGCGGCTGCTAATTATGCGGGTCCAGCTATTATCATCTCTTTTGTAATTGCTGCTATAGGTTGCGCTTTAGCAGGTTTATGCTATGCAGAGTTTGCCTCGATGATACCAGTAGCGGGTAGTGCTTATACGTATTCTTATGCTACCATGGGAGAGTTTGTAGCATGGATTATTGGTTGGGATTTAATATTAGAATATGCTGTAGGTGCAGCTACGGTAGCGTCAAGTTGGTCGGGTTATTTAGGAGAATTGTTTCATGCCTTTGGGTACCAGTTGCCTCAAGAGCTTATGACCACCCCTTTTGATGGTGGTATTATTAACTTGCCTGCTGTATTTATTGTTAGTATTATGTCTTTAGTTTTAATAAAAGGAACTTCAGAGTCAGCATTTATTAATGCGATTATTGTGCTCTTAAAAGTGGCGATTGTACTAATTTTTATTTTTGTAGGTTTTCAATATTTGCGCCCTGCTAACCATCAACCTTTTATACCTGAAAATAAAGGAGAGTTCGGAGCCTTTGGTTTTTCGGGGATTATCAGAGCAGCTGCAGTGGTCTTTTTTGCCTATATAGGTTTTGATGCTGTGAGTACCGCAGCACAAGAAACCAAAAATCCTAAAAAGTCTATGCCTCTAGGTATTTTAGGTTCCTTATTAATTTGTACAGTACTTTATATTCTTTTTGCCTATGTGATGACAGGAGTGGTGAAATATACTGCTTTTGCCAGTGGCGATGCTTCAAGCCATTTGGCACCTGTGGCAATAGCCATTAAGAATATGGGGGAGATGGGAGCAGATGGAGTAGTAGTTCCTGCCTATCCTTGGTTAAATACCTCAATAATAATTGCGATTTTATTAGGTTATGCTTCAGTGATCTTAGTATTATTATTGGGTCAGAGTAGAGTGTTTTTTACGATGAGTAGAGATGGATTGATTCCTTCTATATTTTCTAAAGTACATCCAAAATATAAAACCCCCTATAAGTCTAATCTTTTGTTTCTGGTATTTGTAAGTGTTTTTGCAGCATTTATACCTGGTAGAGTGGTAGGTGAGATGACTAGTATTGGTACTTTATTTGCCT
>JBDHYE010000261.1:0-3131 GCA_039811245.1 Chitinophagaceae bacterium
AGTTAATGAGAAATGTTAAGATTTCCAAAAATATTTTTTATAAAAGCTTAAGACTGTTGTGGGTAAAGGGTTTTGGTGGTATAAAAAAAGAGGCTACCCTAATGCATTGGGGTAGCCTCTAACTTGTTTTTTTATTAATTATAAGGAACTTATAACTCGCTTAATAATTTTCCCATTTCGTCGCCTTTATCTTTTTGGCCCATAGATTCATAGATTTGTTGTAAGGCTATCAAGGTATTCCTATAAGTACCTAATTCTTCATTGTTTAGAGTGGCTTTTTTGGGATGTAATAAATCGTAAGATTTTTGAAAATTAGGCAATGCTTTGGTAAATTCAGCAATACGTTGCGCTTTATAACTATCGTATTTTTTATTATCCGCTTCGGTAGTACCAAGGCTATTCATTTTTTGAGTAATATCGGCTGCATTGTTAAAATATAGTGCTCCAAGATTATATACATAGTCGGCTTTTGTAGGGTCAGCATCAATAGCCATTTTATAAGCTTTTTCTGCTTTTTGTTCTAACTCTTTGGCATTAGCAGGTTTGGGTAGGCTATTCCCTTCAGCATCTTTAGGGCTAGCCATGGTACCATAAAGTATTCCTAAGTTATATTGTAAGGTAGCATTATCAGGGTCTGTTTTTACAGCTTCTTCCATTTTTACTACCAGTTCATTTACTTTATTGGCACGCAAGTAATAGTTCATTTCTTGGCGGGCAATTTCAGGGTTTTTAGGGTATATTTTTTTAGCCTCTTCTAGTGTTTTTTCAATGCTGGCATTGTCTTTCTTATCGGTATAGATATCAATAAGGGTAGAGTAGATATAAGGGTCTCTGGCAGCAGGATTATCTTTTACTTTATTTAGTGTAGTAATGGCTAAATCGTCTTTTTTAGCATAGAAGGCGCTAAGTGCTTGAAATTTTAAGGCTTGCGCTGCAATGGTATCAAATTTTTTATTTGCAGCAAAATGTTTTCCACCATTAATATTACGCACATCTACCACTTCTTGAAAGGCTTGGAAGGCTGCATCATAATCTTGTTTTACATTATGGCTGGCATCGCCAGAATAAGACGCTACGCCTTTGTTGTAGGCCTTATAAGCTATACGCATTAATTTTGAGTCTATTACATCTTTATCATAATTAGGTTTTACTTCTAATACTTTGATATAAGACTTGGTACTTTCAGTAGTAGCAGTAGGGTCTGTTTCGGCTAATTTTTCATAAATTTCACCACGTGTAAACCAGGCATCGCCATCGCTACTTGTTTTTTCATTGGCTACCGCTTCATTTATCGCGCTTATCGCTTTGTTCATGTCTCCATTACGCATATATTCTTTAGCAGAATATACTTTAGATTTTTGGGCAAAACTTAAATGCCCCATTGCCAATAAGGCGCATACAATACTTATTTTTTTCATTAGAAAATTTTTCTAAAAATAGTTAAAAATTATCCTCAAATGTATAAGTACTGGGTAAAAAATCAAAGTTCCTTATGTGAAACTTGGGTTAAAAGAAAAAAAAGCATCTTTTGATAGGGTAAAGATGCTTTTGTGGTGATGGGGGTTTAAAGGGGCTGCTTCTTATCTTTGGTGTTTGGATTCTTTACAGTAAAGAGTGTTTATGGGGCCAATGAAATACAGCATGTTTGCCTTCTTAACTATATAGACGATACTTTGTTTTTTAAGGTTGGGTAATTTTCAAAAAAAAATCTTTTTGCCTCTGCAAAAAGATTTTTTAACGAAGAATGAAGCATCTTAGTTTTTTATAAAAACAACTAAAATGTGTTAATATGTACTGTGTGTTTTAAGTGCTTAACCGATGAATGTAAATCTTAGTGCCAATATTCAATGTATTATTGAATGCATTTATTTCTGTTTTTTAGTTGGCGTAACATATTGAAGTCCCCATTTGCTCATTTCTTTTATTATGGGCTGTAAAGAACAACCCATTTCAGTCAATTTATATTCTACTTTTGGAGGTATTTGGGGGTAAATAATTCGTTCTAAAATACCATCTTCCTCCAGTTCACGAAGCTGATTTGTGAGTGTTTGTCGGCTTATTTCGGGAATTACTTTTTGTAATGTGCTAAATCTATCATTGCCAAGTTTAATGTAATGAAGTATCAACAACTTCCATTTGTTTCCTATTTTATTTAAACTGTAAACAACAGGACAATTGTTCGGATTGAAATCTTTAAGCTTTCTTTGTCTTCTATTTTCCATTAGTCTAAAAAGTTTGCGTATATAAATTTATTGGGATTAGTCTTTTATTTTACAAATGTAAATATTTTTGCGAATAAGTCATAACAATTTAAATAAATGAGAGCAATACAAATTAGAAGCTATGGTGATAACTCTGTTTTAGAGCAAGTTGAAATTCATATTCCACAACCAATGCCCAATCAAGTATTGGTACAGTTAAAGTCTTCATCGGTTAATCCTGTAGATTTCAAAATTCGTTCTGGTTTTTTATCCAGCGTATTACCAAAAACTTTTCCTTTTACTTTGGGTTGGGAAGGTTCTGGAATAATAACAAAAGTGGGCAATGAAGTTAAAAAGTATAAAGAGGGAGATGAAATAATGTTGATGGCAAATTTTATGCAAGGTGGTACATATGCAGAATATGTTGCCGTAAATGCTGAAGAAATAATGATGAAACCAAAATTTTTGTCATTTGCAGATGCATCAATTATTCCATTTTCATTGGGAACGGCATATACTGCACTCATTGAGGATGCACAAATCAAAAAAGGTCAACAAATTTTAATTCACGGAGCAGGTGGAGCAGTTGGGCAAATGGCAATCCAAATTGCCAAAGCTGCAGGTCTAAAAGTAATAGGAACTGCCAAAGGAAATAATCTGCAAGAAATTATTTCATTGGGTGTAGATATATCAATTGACTATAACAATACTGATTTTTCAATTGTAGTAAAAGATGTTGATGTGGTATTAGATTTAGTAGGAGGAGATACATTGAACAAATCATATGCCTTGGTGAATAAAGGAGGCATAATAGTTTCTACCACTCAGCCTCCAAACCCTGTTGAACTTAATAAGCATAGTATTTCTGGAAAAATGACACAAACAAGAGCAAATCCTATAATGTTTGATAAAATTTCAGAATGGTTAGAA
>JBDHYE010000262.1:0-3131 GCA_039811245.1 Chitinophagaceae bacterium
ACTTTACCGCCAGCATTTGCAAAATTGATTACTTGCTCCATCAATGGGCTAAAACGAGCTAAAGCTCCACAGCGTAAATAATCTCCATAAGAGAAACCGCCGGGTAATACGATACAATCATCTGTACCAAAACGGCTTAAATCATTGTCCTTATGCCATAACATTTCTACTTCTTGCCCTAAATCATCTTTTAAAGCATGATACATATCTCTATCACAGTTTGAACCGGGAAATACAATTACACCAAATTTCATTTTATTGAAGATTATTTTTTGTCGATTTTAAAATATTTGGCAAAATAACAACAAAAGCAGCGCAAAATAAAAGCTTATGTTATTGAGTTTTTGAAATTGTGGATTTAAAAAAGCATAATTTAACAATAAACTCAGCACAGGAACAACAATTATAAACGATGAAAACCCTTTCTGGTTGATATCCCAAAGGCTAAGTATAAGCCCTCCTATAAGCAGTATCCAAAAACAAAGCCATAATCTGCGATAATAAACCGGCCATTTAAGAAAACTATTTTGTACAGCAAATAAGGAAAACACAAACCATATCAAAAAACCAAAAATTATAAGTACTAGATGCGTATTATTGATTTGTTCTAATGAAAATTTAAACGGAAGATATACTGCCCATTTAGAGAAAAAACTAAGTTGGTCGGTACAATATAAGAATACAAAACTAAAATAAAGCGGAAACAAAAGACCTGAGAGATACAACAATAACTCTTTTAACCTAAAAGGTCTTAAGATGAGTAAACAAAAGGTTATAAAAGGTATAATGATCCAAAAATCAAATTGAATAAAACATGCTATTGATAACAACAAGCCTAAATTAAATAACAATTTGGAGGCTTGTTCTTTAACCCTTGCGGTGAATAGCAAATCTAAACAAGCGATTAAAATTATACTTGACAATAATAAAGGGTGAAATGTATAGTTACTAGGATTACAGAAACTAATAAGAATAAAGCTAAATGCAGTAAAAAAATGAGGCCCTTGAAACAGCTTATGTTTTAGGGCGATATAATTTAACCATAATGCTTCAACAAATATGATCACACTACTTAGAACCGCAAAAGCCTGTGAATTAAAATGGAGTATTTCTTTAAAAAATGTAACAATATACTGATATACCACTTGCCCTGAGCTAATGGGCGCCAGTTGTGCCAATGCTACCGACTGAATACTCAATACTACTGTTAGGAGTACCAAGAATGTATAAGTAAATGGACTATTTTGTTTTAATAGAGCGTACATGCTTTTTCTGTTTCTAAAATTGAAAACGCACAAACCTAACTTTATTTCTACTCACTACAGGGAGTATCAGTTCGTTAGGAGCTATTTGTTTTGCCACTTTGGGCAGACAACCTTCATTTAATATATTGGGTGATGCAAATGCAGTAGATTGAATTGCACCGTCTAATGATATGATAACCATATTTAAGGGAGGGGTGTTACGCATAAAATTATTGTACAAGATACGTAAACTTGTATCTGTTGCTATACTACAATAGGAAGAATAGTTGCCATTATCGTTCAATGTATTTTGTTCTTTTTCAATAAATCTATACCCATTACATTTTAAGTGCTCACCATAGTTAAAAATAAGGATATCATTATAATGAAAATTATTTTGATAATACATGTCGTATGGGGTCATTCCGCCAATTGGGAAACCCATACCCCAAGCTCCTCCTGCTACAAAACCACTAGCCATTCTTACCCTACTAACATATGTTTCTTCAGCAACTACTTGAAAAGCGCCATTGGGATAAAAAATGATATTGCCAAGCTCATAATTATTAAATGCTTTATCTTTTTTCCGTTTTTTAATACCCTTTGTCATATCCTCTTCAAATGTGTAGGTATCTAGACTGCTAAAATTTTGATCGGCCATACTCCAATGAAAGGTGGCAATGCCTATAGCATTTCCTTTTCTCTTATTAGAATATAAAGTAGCTACTGTAATCTTATCTTCTGTTAAGTTGATTTTTGATATAGGTTTTTCTAAAAAAACATCTTGCTTACTTATTAATTTATGAGTATTCGCTTTATTACTTACTTGATCAATACTGATAAGTGCATAGTCATTTCCCTTGCTGCTAGATTCATTACTAGCATAAAGTGGTATATATGCTACTCCACTATTGCTTATTAAAGGTGTGGAATATTCTAAAAGTGTTCCCGATTGATAGTTGAACTTTATTTTTTTTGAAGTTGATAAATCTTTAGCGTACAACCAAAAGCCTATCCCGTCAATCGCTTTAGACTTATTGTTTATTTCGTAAATAAAAATATGCTGTTTATCTTTAGAAATACTAGAGCCAAAAAATTGGGATTTATTATTTCCTAAAAAATGCTCTCTACTTTGTCCTAATGTTTTAATGTTGCCTTTTAGCCGACCAGTAGGGTCTAATATTGCTGCATAGAGGGTGTGTTTTGTACCATTGACCTCTTCAAACAAGGTTAGGATAGTAGTATCGAGCGGAATAAACTTGGTATATAAAGCATCTTTGGATAAAAAATCTAAAATAACAGTAGCGGTATGTTTGAGTTGATTATCGTAAAACTCTAAAGTGTGCTCCTTAACATTATCTCTATAAAAAAGGAGTTTATCTTGAAAATGACCTATGGTAGTATTGAGTGCAATATCACCTTTATGCTCTAAAGCTTCGGTGTAAGTTATGTTTTGAGCCTTAGTGGTATTGCTTGCAACAATGCAAATACAAAATAAAAGAGTTTTAATTTTTGAAATCATAATTTCGATTCTTGAGTGGAGTCTTTTATAATTGTTTTTAGTTGTGCACTATCCAAGATTGGTTTTGATAATTTTCTTTGTTGATAATATTGCTCCATAATAGAATCTGTAAGTGCTCTTACTTCTATGCTCATTCTATCTTTTAAAAGTTCTGTTTGTTGAGCTTGGATTTGTTTTTGTTTTAATAGTACTAATGAATCTAATCGTTTTAATTGCTCTTCTTTAGTAGGGCTTAGGTTTACCTTATTGGTACAAGCGCATAACAAACCCAAACATAGTATTGTATAAAGGGTTTTAAAGTATCTCATTACCTAGTAAAATTCTTTTTGCAAAGGTAGTTGATTTAAAACTCAAGCTTTTAAGTA
>JBDHYE010000263.1:0-3116 GCA_039811245.1 Chitinophagaceae bacterium
AAGAACCGCATAGTGCTCTCGCCTATGTGTATGTATTCTGCTGTTGATGGATTTGCCAATACAATGCACTTGGTGCATCTGGGCTCAAGGGCCGTAGGTGGTGCCGCCTTAATCATACAAGAGGCCACAGCAGTAGTGCCAGAGGGTAGAATCAGCCATGCCGACTTAGGTTTATGGAAAGATGAGCATATTGAAAAGTTGCAAGAAATCAACCAATTTATCAAAGCTCAAAATACGGTACCTGCAATACAGTTGGCACATGCTGGACGTAAAGCCAGCGCTTCAAGAGCTTGGGAAGGAGGCCGACAAATACACGAAGGCCCTAATAGTTGGGATACTGTTGCCCCTTCAAGTTTAGCGTATCATGAAAAAGATAAAATACCTCACGAGTTAAGTATTCAAGAAATTGAAACAATTATAGCGGCTTTTGTAGCAGCAGCACAAAGGGCGCTTAAAGCCGGTTTTCAACTGATTGAAATCCATGCGGCACATGGCTATTTAATCCATGAGTTTTACTCTCCCTACAGCAATAAAAGAACAGATAAATATGGGGGCTCATTTGAAAATAGGATTCGATTCTTATGTGAAATTGTAAAAGCAATAAGAGCGGTTTGCCCTGAAGAAGTTCCAATATTTGTAAGAATTTCTGCAACAGAATGGTTAGAAGGTTTTTGGTGTATTGATGATTCTGTAGCTTTAGCACGTGTACTTAAAGGTTTAGGAGTAGATTTGATAGATTGCTCTAGTGCTGCAAATATCCCCAAAGTGCCCATACCTATTGCACCGGGTTATCAAGTACCCTTGGCAGCACAAATAAAAAAAGAAGCTCAAATAGCTACAGGTGCGGTAGGTTTAATTACTACAGCACAACAGGCAGAGGCTATATTACAACAAGGCGATGCCGACTTAATCTTTATGGGTAGAGCATTGCTACGCAATCCATATTTGCCCATACAATCGGCTGAAGCCTTAGATGAAGCTATGCATTGGCCATTGCCTTATGAAAGAGCTAAAATATAGTACGATGCCGCAGGTTTTTAAATTGCTAATATTATTATTACTAGTTAATACAGTACTTAATTACCCTCTTCAGGCTCAGCCTATATCAGCAGTAGTAAGTATAGAAACTACAAGTCCTAAGGATAGTTTTATATTTTATAAAGAAGGAATCCGTTTGAAATTTTCTGACTTTAGAGCAGCTATGCCTCAAGGTACTAATAATGTAGCTATGACGTATTCAGGCATAAGTATTGCTATGAATGGGGTCACTAAAAAGGATCAATTACTACTGACTATTAAATTGTCAACAAAGTATTATCCTTACAAGTCTTGGTTTGATAAGAATCAACTAGATAGTAATGTATTACAACACGAGCAACGTCATTTTGATATCAGTGCTATAAACACATTAGCCTTATGTAATGCCTTTCGGCGAATAGATTGTGACTCATTCTTTGAATAAATATTCATCAAAGTCCAACAAGTCATTTCATTTTTCAGAAAATTTCAAACATGAAATAGATAGTATTTATCAGCATTATTTAAAAAAAAATAGAGCCATGCAAAAGCTTTACGACAGCCAAACCCAAAACGGCATATTAGAGCAAGAACAAGATCGATGGAATCAAAATATAGACCAACAATTACAACACTACTACGCTAAACCATAAATGCATTATGACGAAATTTACTTTTTTAATCATCATTTTCTTAAACCTTTTTTATGCTACACATACTACCGCGCAAGGTTCTAAAAGCAGTACTGCTGCGCTGTTATCAAGATTAGAACAACTGCAAGTAACTGGTACTGTACTGTATGTGGCAGCACACCCCGATGATGAGAACACAAGGTTGTTAAGTTATCTGGCCAATGAAAAACATTATCAAACAGCATACCTCTCTTTGACCAGAGGTGATGGTGGTCAAAACCTGATTGGTAAAGAGCAAGGGCCTTTATTGGGATTGATTAGAACACAAGAGCTTTTGGAAGCCAGAAAAATTGATGGTGCGCAACAGTACTTTAGTAGAGCCTATGATTTTGGATATTCTAAGACTCCTGAAGAGACCTTTGAGTTTTGGAACAAAGACAGTATTTTATCTGACGTAGTATGGGTAATCCGTCAACTTAAACCGGATATTATTGTATGCCGATTTCCTACAACTGGAGAAGGAGGTCATGGGCATCATACCGCCTCAGCAATATTAGCTTTAGAGGCTTTTAAGGCTGCTGCAGACCCTAAGCGTTTTACTTGGCAAGTTGCGCAACTTGGCACTTGGCAAGCCAAACGGATTTTATGGAACACTTTTAATTTTGGAACAACCAATACTACATCAGAAGATCAGCTCAAAATAGATGTAGGAGCTTATAACAGTTACTTGGGTAAGTCTTATGGTGAGTTGGCGGCAGAGAGTCGCTCTTGCCATAAAAGTCAAGGTTTTGGTACGGCCAAAAGTAGAGGCACACAGTGGGAGTATTTTAAACTAATGGCTGGAGATAGCGTACAGCATAGTTTGATGGACGGAGTGAATACGACATGGTCGCGATTCCCAAAAGGAGCATTGTTAAATGAAAAAATAGTCAATTGCATAAAGCGTTTTGAACCCAAACATCCTGAGCAGAGCAGTGAAGCCCTTTGGGATATTTATACTACCCTACAATCATTCCAAATAAACGACCCATTATTTGAAACTTATAGAAAACAAAAGTTGCAAGCCTTGCAGCAACTAATTATGGATTGTAGTGGTTTTTGGGCAGAAGCCAGTTTAAACACCTTTAGTGTTGTACCGGGGGATACTTTAAATGTAAATTTACAATGGTTAAATAGAAGTACAGCGCCGGTAGAAGTGATAGCGGTGCAATTATTACAGAAAGACACTACCCTAAACAGTCTGGCACTAAAAGACCAATTAAATCAACTTAATTTAAAAGTACTTAGCTCAAAAAATCAAAATTACTCAGACCCTTATTGGTTAAGATTAGCCCCCAGTAAAGGAATGTTTCAATTAGAAAGTCTAAAACATCTAGGAGCGGCAGAGAATGCCCCGGTATGGCAAGCACGACTAAAACTAAAAATTTCTAACCACATAATTGACCTGCTTTGCCCAATAATATATAA
>JBDHYE010000264.1:0-3098 GCA_039811245.1 Chitinophagaceae bacterium
TTAATATCTGCACATAATTAGACAAGCCATTTTTAGAATTAAACCAAGGAATGAAAACTGTTTTTTTATTAAAATCGATATGTTTACGTTGTAGTCTATACAGCTCTGCGCCTCTTATACAGGTGTAGTATAACCAGAATAAGTATAGTCTATAATTCGGATCAACCTTCTTAAAATAGTCGAATACTTTTTGTTTTTCTTCGTGTGTTAATGGTGGAAATCTACCGGTTTCATTTTTGGGCTGCGCTACTCTCAAATGCTTTGTTTCGTAGCTTTTTTCGATGATTTTTTTTCGTGATAAATATTCTGTTGCAAATTGAATTGTGCTTAAATACTTATTAATTGTTTTACCTGCTTTGTTCTGTTCTTTACACCACTCTATAAAGTATTCTAGCATAGTATCGTTAAGCGTTACTATACTAATACTTTCCATAGATTTATGATCATTATAAAATGCTTCTAATGCTGCTGCGGTCTGTCCAAGCGTTGCTATTCTATCTTCGCTCAGTGATTTATCATTTGACTCTTTTACTCTTATAAGTGCTGTTGATATGCTTTCTGAGTTATGTTTTATGTTTAGAGATTGTTTTATAAATGCTTCATGATATTGCCCTTTGGCATTTCTATCTTTGAGCACTTTGTTAAATTCGTGTGCTAGATATTCTAATTCTTTTTTTTGCTCTTCTTTTGATAGCCCTCTCTGATGCAGTCGCAATTTTTGCCGGATATACTTATTTTCAGATGAGCTGTAATAATAATAAGAAACAAAGGACTCCTTAGGCCCAATATATACCTTACATAACTTATAGGGAGTCTTCATTGATTGTCGATTCATAGACCACAATAACTGTGTAGGATTGTGTCCGTTTTTTTGTCCGACTTTATTATTTAAAAGATGAAAGTCGCTACTGTAGCGACTTTCATTGTACCACGTACGGGAGTCGAACCCGTCATTCCTCCGTGAAAGGGAGGCGTCTTAGCCGATTGACCAACGCGGCAATTCCCTTTTGGGAGTGCAAAGATAAGCAGGAATTTTTTACTACCAAATTTTTTTTAAAAATTATTTAGAAGCATTCATTGCTGCTATTATTTGCAAAAAATCATCGGCTACAAGTGCCGCACCCCCTATCAATCCACCATCTACATCGGCGCCTTCAAACAGCTCAGCAGCATTAGAGCCCTTGCAGCTACCACCATATAATAGAGTCATTTGATCTGCTATTGTAGCACCATATTTGCCAGCTATAAGTTGTCTGATATGTGCATGCATTTCTTGTGCTTGTGCAGCAGAGGCTGTACGCCCAGTACCGATAGCCCAAATAGGTTCGTAAGCGATACATATATTTTGAAGTTCGCTTTCACTTAAATGAAACAAACTGTCCATGATTTGTTGCCCTACGTAATTGTTTTGAGTACCGGCATCTCTTATTTCTAACGGCTCTCCACAACAAAAGATAACTTGTAAACCTTGTGCTAGCGCTGCATTTGTTTTTTGACTTAATAGTTTTGCATCTTCATGGTTGTAAGCTCTTCTTTCAGAGTGTCCTAAAATAACATGTGTAATTCCCGCACTTTTTAGCATTACAGGAGATACTTCTCCGGTATAAGCACCTCCATTTTCATGGTGGCAGTTTTGTGCTGCTACATGGATAAAATCTTTCCCTTGACACAGTGCCGCTACCTCAGTAAGATACAAATAACTTGGGGCAAAAATTACCTGATGTTGAGCATCTAATACGGGCATTTTTGATAAAATTTGCTCTACTAGAAGTTTTACATCTTGAGCATTAAGGTTCATTTTCCAGTTGCCTGCAATAATTTTTTTACGCATTTTGATAAGTTGTTTTAAAGGATTTCTAATTTTCTATTTTCAAATAAATATATAAATAAGTTTCGTTGTTCAGCACTCAAGCTCTGGTTTCTTCTTTGCATCATTCGCTCTGCGGTTTCCATAGCTTTATCAAGTGCATATACTTCTTGGTGGTCTGTAGCACCCCAACTAAACGAGGGTACAAATTTATCGGGAAAACCAGCCCCAAAAATATTAGCATTAAAACCCACTACTGTGGCTGTGTTAAACATAGTGTTGATTCCTGTTTTAGAATGGTCGCCCATCATTAAACCACAGAACTGTAAACCTGATGATTGAAGGCGTTTTTGGGCAATATCCCAAACTTTAATGGTATCATAATTGTTTTTAAGATTGCTACAGTTGGTATCGGCACCCAGATTACACCATTCGCCGATTACTGCATTTCCTATAAAACCATCATGACCTTTATTACTATTGCCAAAGAATACCGTATTGCTTACTTCACCCCCAATTTTACATTCAGGTCCAATAGTTGTGCCACCATATATTTTAGCCCCCATTTTGATCGTTGCATGAGTTCCTAAAGCTATTGGACCTCTCAAGCAGGCGCCGTCCATGATTTCTGCATTTTTGCCAATATAGATAGGACCATTCTTTGCATTCAATATACAAGGGCTTAACTGCGCTCCTTCTTCTATAAAAATATTTTCAGGCGCTACCGCTTGTACATAAGAGGGTAGTGGTGCCGATATTTTATCCTGGCAATATTGATTAAAGTCTTGAAGAATCGCTCTTTCATTCAATAAAAAGATATCCCAGATATGATTAAGGACTAATACCGTTTCATTAAAAGATACTACTGTAAAGTTTTGAATCCTTTCATCAACCACATCTATCGTAATAGACTCATTGTCTATTAAATGTGCTGCAATAAAAGTTGTTCCTTGACAGAGTTTTTGTCCGGGCTTTAGTTGTAATGCCGCATCTACTAGTGCTTTAGAGGCTATTACTTGAGCATTAATCAGTAGATTATGTGCTGCCCAGTGACAAGGGTAAACCTCTTGTAGATATGATGTGGTTAACGTACTTATTTTATGACTACATAAGGATTCCCAACGCTCTCTATTCGTCCATATACCACAGCGTATATCGGCTATGGGGCGGCTATAGGTAAAGGGCAATAATTGCTCCCTTGCTGCTGTATCTAATAAAATAATATTGGGCATAGTAATTTAAAAAAAAATCCCAACAGATGCTGGGATTTTGAGGATTCTAAATTTAAATA
>JBDHYE010000265.1:0-3082 GCA_039811245.1 Chitinophagaceae bacterium
CTCAATAATAATGGAGGTGCTGTATATAATTTTGGCTTTGATTTTCGGAATTATTTAAAAATTTATAAAAACTTAATTTGGGCATTTAGAGTTTCGGCAGCACATAGTGGTGGCAAACAAAAAATACTTTATTTCTTAGGCGGTGTGGATAATTGGTTAAATTATCAGAAAGCACAACCTGCAGCACCCATCAACCAAGAAACTTATGGCTTCCAAAGCCTAGCCAACAATTTAAGAGGCTATAAACAAAATGCACGTAATGGAAACAGTTTTGCACTTGCCAATTCTGAGTTCCGCTACCCGATACTAAACAGTTTAATTAATCGACCCATCACCCCCCGATTTTTAAACAGCCTACAGTTATGTGCCTTTACCGATGTGGGTTTGGCATGGAATGGACTTTTCCCAAATGATAAGACAATGGCAAAAAACCAATACCTTAACAGTTTCCCAGTACAGGTCAATGTCAATATGCCTGATTTTGAAAAAATAGCATTAGGCTACGGACTGGGCATACGTACCGCATTAAGCAGCTACCAGATACGCTTAGATGCGGCATGGAACAAAGAGGGAAGCCCTAAACCTATTTGGTATTTATCCTTAGGTACTGATTTTTAAACGCTTAAACACCAATAGTACTATTGAAAAATACAATTTCTTTTCTTATGTGTAATTTCGTACCTTCGCAAACCCTTTTTGCTTTATTCTAGTAAATTCTTTTTAGCCCGATATGAAATTATCGCAATTCAAATATGAGCTTCCTTTGAACCTCATAGCTCAAAATCCCACAAAAAACCGTGAGGAAAGCCGTCTAATGGTTGTGCACCGCAAAAGCGGAAAAATTGAACACAAAGTTTTTTCAGACATCTTAAAATACTTTCACGATAAAGACGTGATGGTGGTCAACAATACTAAAGTATTCTCTGCAAGACTTTATGGTAAAAAAGAAAAAACTGGTGCTAAAATTGAAGTATTTCTGTTAAGAGAACTGCATAAAGCCAACCGCCTTTGGGACGTGATAGTGGACCCCGCCCGTAAGATACGTGTAGGAAATAAATTATACTTTGGTGAAAATGATGAACTAGTAGCCGAAGTAATAGACAATACCACTTCAAGAGGTCGTACCATTCGCTTTTTATTTGAAGGTGAAGACTATGAATTTAGAGCTATCTTAGACCAATTAGGTGAAACCCCACTACCAAAATATATCAAACGCAAACCCGACGAAGAAGATAAAGAACGCTACCAAACCGTATATGCCAAAAACGAAGGTGCCGTAGCTGCTCCTACTGCCGGAATGCACTTTAGCCGCGAGCTCATTAAAAGATTAGAAATCGTAGGGGTACGTTTTGCCGAAACTACATTACATATTGGCTTAGGTACATTTAGACAGATAGAGGTAGAAGACCTGAGCAAGCACAAAATGGACGCAGAATATTTTGCTATTGACGATTACTCTACCCGTTTAGTGAATCATGCTAAAGATGAAGGCCGACAAATTTGCGCGATTGGCGCAACCACCATGCGTGCCCTCGAAAGCTCTATTACAGCACAAGGTTACCTTAAAGCCGCCGAAGGTTGGACCAATACCTTTATCCACCCTCCTTACGATTTTTCGATAGCCAACTCCTTAGTTACCAATTTTCACCTGCCTAAAACAAGCTTGATGATCCTCACTTGTGCTTTTGCAGGCTATGACCTTGCTATGGAAGCCTACCATACCGCTATTAAAGAAAAATACCGTTTCTTCTGTTATGGCGATGCCATGTTGGTCATAGACTAATACTTACTTAACAATATACCCTAAAAAATCGAGCAGCAATTTATTTGTTGCTCGATTTTTAATATAAACACCTGAAACTTTTTTAGCCTATCGGTACTTTTAAAAAATCTCTAAGTACCACCGATGCTGCGGTAGCACCAAACATAGCCGGCATATAAGATATCGTACCATACGCAGATTTTTTATAATTACGGCCATCGGTATGGATAATGGAGTTTTTATCGGGAGCTTCTGGTGAAAATACCGCTTTGACACCTTTGGTAATGCCAAAAGCTTTTAACTGTTTACGTATTTGCTGTGCAAATGGGCAATTATAGGTTTTAGACAAATCGCAAACCCGTAGCTGGGTAGGGTCGTACTTACCACCCGCCCCCATAGAACTCACTATCGGGATAGCTAGTTGATGCGCTACTCTAATGCAGTTAATCTTTGGGCTGATACTATCTATGGCATCGAGCACATAATCAGGGCGGTTTTGGAGCAGGGTTTCAAAGGCATCGGGTTCTATGAAATGATCTATAGCTCTAATGTCTAATTCTGGATTAATATCCAGTAAGCGTGCCTGCATAATATTTACCTTTAACTGCCCCTGAGTGCTGCATAATGCAGGCAGTTGTCTATTACGGTTAGTAGCATCTACACAGTCACCATCTATAATAGTTAATGTACCAATACCAGCTCTTACTAAAAATTCGGCTGCAAAAGAGCCTACCCCACCCATACCTACCACCAGCACATGTTTATGACTTAATTCTTGGAGCTTTGTTTCGCCCACCATTAATTCCATTCGCGATAACCATGAAAAATCTTGCATGGTTCAAAAATACAAGAAAGCATTTTTTCAAAGCACCTTAACCTAAAAAAAATCCGGCAACATTTTTTAATTGTTACCGGATTGATGACCTTAGTCTAAAATTAATTTTATTTATAAACATTCACAACAACAGTAAAGTCTTGAAGTTTTTCAATTTGTTGTTGGCGGTTTAAGTGACTTAGTTTATTAACTTTAGGTAAGCTAATATTTTGAGGTAAATGTTTAATCATTTTAAGTACTGTAGCAGAGCTCACTGCATAAGTGATGGCCTCACTATTGCTGGCTTTACCACTTAACATACCCACAATATTCCCTTGGCTATTGAGCAATGGAGAACCACTCTGGCCGGGCTCTGCAGGCAGCTCTAAGCGGTACTGCATAGAATCACCCATGTAACCGTTTTTACTACTTATATATCCTTCTTGATAGACTACTTCATCTTGAGGATAGCCTAATGAATAAACACGCTCTCCTAAGCCTGATTT
>JBDHYE010000266.1:0-3077 GCA_039811245.1 Chitinophagaceae bacterium
AATTGAAGCAAGATCAAAACCACCAGCACCTGATGCACCTGCAGATTTATTTTGGAATTGAGCTATAACACTAGGGATCAATGAAGCAGCAATACTTTTAGCAGCAGTGCCACTGATACCAAATTGGTTCATTATTTTATCAATAAAACCACCTTGCATAGCTTGTGCAGCAGCGCCATTGGGCTCATTCGCAATATTGGCCACCTCATCATGTTGCCCATTTGCCAACATTCCTTTAATCGTATCTATGATACTACTACCTGCTGCTTGAATAACGCCATCGTTATGCTCATTAGGCACCTCAGCATTGTTGATAACAGACTCTTGACCTTGAGCCTTAATGATGTTTATTAACTCGTCTAACATTTTAATTTATTTTTTTAAAATTTGTGAACAATAGATTCCAAAAATACACTTTAGTAGAATAGCTTTTACTTGTTTTTTGTTAATAATATAAATAAAAAAATACTCTATTTAAAATATAATTAAAGCATAAAAGCTTTATGTTTTTTTGAAGGCAAATTACCACGCAAAACTCCACATTTCAATAAGTATAACCATGTTATTCCCTTATTAAGTTATGTGCTATTGATCCTTTAAATATAAGGCTTCATAAAGAGCAATCCATTGTTGAACACTCATCTTTTTTACTAAGTCTGCTATAAAGTCCAAAGGAATTTCATTCCATTTTTTAAAACGGATACAGCTCTTTCCGATGTCTAATTTGTAAACACTATATTTAGGAAAATGTGTTGTTACCCATTGATATAATTCTGGATTGGCATAAACCCCCATGTGGCTAAAAGTTATAAAGTTTTTACGTGCCGCTATTGAGATAAAGGGTAATGGTTCTTGTGCTTTACAATAATAGCCTTTAGGGTAAATGCTCAAGGGTACAACAAAACCTAACATACCATAAGCAATACATGGCTCAAATCCTTTGGGGATATGCTTTTCAATAGTTTGAAATAATTTTAAAAATGCGTCTTTTTGATTTTCGGCTACTGTTTTGAGTATAGTGTCTATAGCACTCATAAATTTAGTGTTGGTCTAAATTGGTTTTTAGATTATTTAAACCGGTTTGTAAATCGTCTCCAATCATTTTTTCAAAATCCATAAACAGCAACATGATATTTAAAGGGTATTTCATATCGCCACTAAAACCCCAAGTAACCTTAGTTTGTTGTGGACCATTAGCCTGTGTTAAAAAATAGGCTGGGTGCACAGCTTTAAAGGGCTTTTCAAATCTTATTTCTAAATCAATACGCTCATTGGGTACCAACTTCATAATTTCTTGTTCACCAATACCTACATTTTCATCATTACTCTCCCATCTATAAGTAAAACCTACAGTACCATCGGTACCTTGATAAGTTTTTTTCATGTTAGGGTCCAGTTTATTCCACTTGCTAAAAAAGTCTTGATTTTTCAATAGTTTCACATAGTCATACACTTCTTGTTGAGGTTTATTGATAAGCACTGAGCGCTCTACCGAGAAGTCTTTTTTCGTAAACGCTGCGATGATTAATATTAAGACTAATAATAAGCCTAAAGCATAAAGTAGTTTTTTTAAGATTGCCATAAAGAGGTTTTTAAACTTGTTTTAATATTGTAGAAAAGTAAATGTAATAAAATATTCTAAATAGACAAATTTTACTTTCTAAAAATACTGTTTCAAAACAAAACTAAATGGTGTAACAGTTAAACATTCTAAGGAAATAGTATTGCATCAATCCTTAAGCAGCTTAACCACATTAGTGTTCATAAAACTCATGGGCTTTACGGAGCAGCTTGTCAAACGTGCGTGCTTGTACGAGCAAGGTATCTTTATTGACAAGGTCAATAGCATAAAGGCGTTCAATATCTTTAGGCGCTCCATCAATCTCAACATTACTTGAATTTTTAGTAGGTATCCAATAGAGATTATAGTTTTTTTCTTCCCCCGATTTACTTTTTAAAAATAAGTTGCAACGTAATTTAGCATTAGCAACAGCAGTGTCTAAGCCAATACTACCATTTAAAAAACCTTCTGCATTGATATCCTTAAAGAAACCCAAATACTCCCAAGCTCTTCTTTGATTGAGTTCTTTAGTATTATTTTTAGCAAAAGCAGCATCAGTAGTGCATTGTAGAGCACCATTTTGAAGTGTAAACGTATAAGTATCTTGTTGGTGTGGTGCCGCATATTGCACTGCTATTTGAGCAATACTATCTGTAGGCCATTGTATCATTGCACGCGAACGCCAATCGTTCAGCTCAACCGTAAAACGTGGACTTAAATAACCATCAAATCCGGGTATTTCAACCAGATAAGGTGTTGAGGCGCCTTCCATAAGCATATAAGAGCCGTGGTAGTTTGGTCCTTGACCAGCTACTGTAAAAGCAGCTATTTTCTCATGTTTTAAGTTATAGAGCTCAACTTTTACCCCTAAGCCTGCCAGCAGCTTAATTACCCGGTCATAATCTACGTCTGCTACAGGCTTTAATGGGCTTTGAAGTTTTAAGCAGGTCAATATATTTTTAATCTGTATAGGCATAGCAATATAATGCTGATTTAACTGCCAAAGGCTTGGGCTTTTACGATCTAACAAAATAGATTCGCCTTGTGTATTGACTAAAAATATTCTACCTATTGCGGCGGTATCTCTAAAGGTAAATGCCGCTTCTTTATCATTATAAAGCGCATCATTCTCTTTAAAAATAAAGTAATACACCCCAAAACCTAAAACCACTAAAAGAACCAGATATACTAATGTTTTGCCCATAATTAAATTTTGAATAGAAATGAAGTAGTGTGCTGATTTATTTTTCGTACTTACGTTTACGAACAAATAAATATACCGATGCAAAAAGCAGAATAACTATATTGGGGATTAATATATTGATCCACTGCCATTTTGATTTTTCTGCTTTCACCCTACCATTGTCAAGTAAGCGCAACTGAACATCTTTAGAGCGTGTTTCAAAAAGCCCTGTTTTATCTGTGAGATATTCAAGGCAGTTAAGCATAAATGTTTTATTACCAAAGCGGTTTGAAGTAAAGCGCCAATAACCCATTTCCATAGTGCCCTCTTTTT
>JBDHYE010000267.1:0-3056 GCA_039811245.1 Chitinophagaceae bacterium
GGTTTAAAGAAATTGGTTTCTTGCCCGAAGCCTTTATCAATATGCTAGCATTATTAGGTTGGAATCCTGGTTTAGAACAAGAGCTTTTTACTTTACAAGAATTAACTACCCATTTTTCAATAGAACGTATCCATAAAGGGGGTGCCAAATTTGATTTTGAAAAAGCTAAATGGTTTAACCATCAATATATCCAAAAGGCAGACAATACCTATCTAGCGCAAGCACTACAAGACTTTATACCTATCGAGCATCGCAACCATATTGCAAGACCCCTGCTTGAACAAGTTATAGGTCTTGTAAAAGAAAGATTATACTTACTTAAAGATTTTTGGGAACAAGCTTCTTTCTTTTTTGTTCGTCCGCTACAGTGGGATACCGCTTCGCTAAATTCAAAGTGGAATGAAAAAACAAACCATTTTTTTGAACAATACCTTCAACTATTAGCTCAAACGGACACTTGGACAGTATCAGATTTAGAACACCAATTCTTAGATTTAATGCAGCGCCATGAATTGAAAAAAGGAGAAGTGCTATTGCCTTTAAGAATAATGTTGGTAGGCGCTAAGTTTGGCCCCGATGTGTTTGCAATAGAACAAAGCCTAGGTAAAGAAGAAAGTATTTGGAGAATAAAAAACACATTAAATCTTTTAGCTTCTTAATGGGATTATTTTAATAAGCTCGTTAATTACAATGCTTTTATCCTAATTTTGCCCAATCAATATTTAATCAATATGCAGTTTAAAGCCAACATCGATATTATGCCTTTGAAAGAATTGTTAGACCCTCAAGGCAAGGCTGTGAATAACAGTTTACACAATTTAGGCATGAGTCAAATTCAAAACTTAAGAATTGGTAAGCACATACAGTTGCAGGTGGAAGCCTCTTCAGAACAAGAGGCCAAAGCTATAGTACAAGAAGCTTGTACTAAATTATTAGCCAATCAGGTTATGGAGTCTTTTGAAATTAGTATAAGCCAAGCATAAACCATAAATGTATTTTGCTTTATCTAATTCCTACACCGGTTGGTAATCTAGCAGATATTACTTTAAGAGCGCTTAGCTTACTTAAAGAGGTAGATGTTATTCTGTGTGAAGATACCCGTACCAGTTCTGTGTTGTTAAAGCATTATGATATTCAAAAACCTTTAAGCCCTTACCATCAGCACAACGAGCATAAGATCGTAGAGCATATTATAGCTCAAATGCAAGCCGGTAAGACTTTTGCGCTCATTACAGATGCAGGTACGCCGGGCATTTCAGACCCAGGTTTTTTACTACTTAGAGCTTGCTCTAGAAATCAGATACCGGTAAGTTGTTTGCCAGGAGCTACAGCATTTGTGCCAGCTTTGGTACAGTCGGGTTTGCCTTGTCAGCGATTTTGTTTTGAAGGTTTTTTACCCATCAAAAAAGGGCGACAAAGTGCCTTAAAAGCATTGGCGGAAGAATCAAGAACAATGGTTTTTTATGAATCACCCTACCGACTGGTAAAAACATTGAAAGAAATGGCTCAAATCTTTGGCGATGATCGCCCAGCAGCTGTGGTGCGCGAAATCAGTAAGAAGTTTGAAAATACACAACAAGGTAC
The DNA here is from genome assembly GCA_039811245.1 of Chitinophagaceae bacterium. Classification (GTDB taxonomy): domain Bacteria; phylum Bacteroidota; class Bacteroidia; order Chitinophagales; family Chitinophagaceae; genus Rurimicrobium. The sequence continues at coordinate 1,585 of JBDHYE010000267.1, forward strand.
TTTACAAAGCCTTGCAGCTTTCTTTGAAACAAATACCCCAAAAGGGGAAATTGTGTTGATGGTTGGAGGCAAAGAATAAGCCGCTGTCTAGCCTATTTAAAGAATAGTTTAAATATGAATAATAGAATAATAGTCGTGTTGTTGTTGCTATTCTGTGCGCCACTTAATCTCCTAGCGCAAAAAACAGATTGAGGAAACTGGTGGATGTATTTTGGGAATAAGAGATTGAACAATAAGTGGAATTGGCATCATGAAGTACAATATCGAAACTTTAATTTTCTTGGCAATACCGACCAGTTATTATTAAGAACCGGAATCGGGTATAACCTTAGCGAAAACAATAATAATCTTCTTATCGGGTATGGTTTTATTTATAGTGAGCCTTATATAACTGGTACCGACATTAAAACACATTTTAACGAACATAGAATATTTCAACAATTTACAACACGTCAGCATTTTGGCCGTTTCTTCCTTCAACACCGTTATCGTTTTGAACAGCGTATTTTTACAAATAGTTTTAAACTGCGTTTACGTTATTTCTTGGGGGCGAATATTGCATTAAACCATAAAGAAATGATAGATAAAACAGTTTATTTGTCGCTTTACAATGAGATTTTATCAATACACAACAAAACTTTTTTGACCGCAACAGAGCTTATGCGGGCTTGGGCTTTATGTTTTCAAAACATCTTAGAACAGAGTTAAGTGTTATGAACCAATCTACGATTACTATTTCACGTAATCTGCTTCAAGTAGCTGCTTATGTGAGTTTTTAGAATAATTACTTAAAGGGTTTGAAAGGCTACAAACGCAAAGAGGTAGGCTAAGAAACCCATGTATGCAAACTGAATTAAAGGATATTTCCAAGAGCCGGTTTCTTTTTTGGTGATGACCATAGTGCTCATGCATTGCATAGCAAATACATAAAACATCAACAATGAAACACCTGTACCTAAAGTATAAACTTTAGTTCCATCGGATCTTCGTGCATCAGATAGTTTTTCCCTAAGGGTTTTGTCCATCTGTTCTGCGTCTGCACCCACGCTGTATAAAGTTGCCATTGTGCCTACAAAAACCTCTCGGGCTGCAAATGAAGTAATCAGCGCAATGCCAATTTTCCAATCATAACCTAAGGGTTTAATTAAAGGTTCAATGCTGTGCCCTAAAATACCAGCGTATGAATGTGCTAATTTTTCTTGAGCATATTCTTGCTCTAACAGTGCGCTGTTATTAGGATTTTGTGCTATTAATGTATCATATTTTTGCTCTAACGCCTGCATTCTTTTTTGTGGACCATAACTGCTAAGTCCCCATAAAATAATAGAGATTAGAAGAATGATTTTTCCAGCATTGATAACAAATATTTGAGCTTTTTGGAGCATGGTTATTCCTACGTTTTTCCATCGTGGGGCTCTATATACGGGTAGCTCAAGTAGAAAAAAACTCTGCTCTTTCGTTTTTATAAAAAA
>JBDHYE010000268.1:0-3025 GCA_039811245.1 Chitinophagaceae bacterium
CATTGATTAAAGATTTCAATATAAAATTAACCCCTTCTAACATGTCTTTCAGAAATGATATGAACCGTGTTATGAATGAAACCAAAGTACGTGTAGTAGGTGATTATAATTATAAAATAGACCCTTTATATTTTAAGAACTTTATCTGGACAAGAACCTATAATCTTCGTTGGGATCTTACACGTTCGTTCTCTTTTGATTATAGTGCCATCAACAAATCTAGAATTGAAGAACCCTACGGGCGTATTGACTCTAAAGTAAAAAGAGATTCCCTCTATGATGCTATCGCCAGCCTTGGAAGAAATACTAATTTCACTCAATCTTTCAATGCAAGTTTTAATGTACCTCTTTCTAAAACGCCACTTACCGATTGGACGAGCCTTAAACTAGTATATGGTGCAACCTATACTTGGACCGGTGCATCAAGATTAGCCTATGATTTAGGAAATACCATTAATAATACTGTAAATAAACAAATTAATGGTGAACTCAATTTTGCACAACTTTACAATAAAAACAGATGGCTTAGAGCAGTAAACCAAGCTAAACTGCCCAAAGGTGTGATGCGTGACCCTAGTGGAAAACCTTTGCCAGGGGCAAATATACATGGAGATATGATCAATAAAGGCCCTGCAGATTTAACCAATAATACAAATGATGCACTAAGTAAAGCAGATACTAAAATTACAGCTAAGGATAAAAAAACAACACAAGACAGTGTCAAAACAATAGACCTAACAGGCTTTACTGATAAACAGATAGACTCTGTAAAAAAAGTACAAGAAGCTGAGAAAATCGCTCGTGCAAAAGCAGAAAAACTTAAAAAGAAACAAGACCGCAAAGCAGCTAGATTAGCTAAACGTAATACCACTCCAGAGATCTCTTCAATGGAACGTTTTGGAGGTAAACTACTCACTATGGTAAAGCGTACCACATTTAGTTATTCTGAAACAGGAGGTAGTTCTCTACCCGGCTATATGGATTCTACCCGTTATTTTGGTATTAGTGGTGCTGGCAATCCAGGATTGGCTTATGCCTTCGGGTATCAGCCTAACTTAGCATGGTTAGACGATAAAGGAAAACAAAATCTACTCAGTAGAGATTCCTTATTCAATGCACAATTTACGCAATCTTATAGCACCAATTTAAATCTTACAGCACAAGTAGAACCTATCAGCGATTTAAGAATTGATTTAAGTTTAAACAGAACCTTTAATAAAACCTTTACAGAATTATTTAAAGATACCAGCTATGGAGCTTCGCCAGATTTTAAGCATTTAAACCAATATCAAACAGGTACCTTTAGCCAAAGCTACAGTGCATTAGCAACGTTTTTCAAACCCTCAACAGCCAATTCCGGAACCTTTGCAGAGTTTGTTAAAAACAGAGTGATTATCTCTGAACGCTTAGGAAAAAGCAACCCTTATACCAACAATGTAAGAGACCCTAGAAATCCAGAATTTTACAAAGGCTACACGGCATACTCTCAAGAAGTATTAATTCCTGCATTCTTAGCAGCATACTCCGGACAAGATGCCCATAGCTTCCCATTATTAGACTATGGACAAAAAGATAAAATCAACAGCAATCCTTTCCGTTTTATTTTACCCAAACCCAACTGGCGAATCAATTATAATGGATTAAGCAAACTTCCATTGTTTAAAGAAGTATTTACAAATGTAGTGATCACAAGTAGTTACAATGGTACTTTATCTATGAACAGCTTTAACTCAGCACTAACCTATCAAGATTTGATAGGTGTAGGTTTTCCGTCGTTTATAGATTCTAATTCTGGCAACTATGTGCCTTATTTCCAAGTGCCTAATATTACCTTAACCGATGCCATAAACCCATTGCTCTCTATAGATCTTGCATTGAAAAACATGATGACGGCTAAGTTTGAAATCAAGCGTAACAGAACCGTAAGTTTGAGCCTCATAGATTATCAAGTAAGTGAAACCAAAAGTCAAGAATTTGTGTTTGGATTAGGCTATAGAGTAAGAGGTCTAAAACTTCCATTCTATATTGGTAAAACCAATGTTCTTAAAAACGATTTAAACATCAAAGTAGATATTGGCTTACGCGATGACAAAACAACCAATACCTATCTTTCTAACATGAAAGATATTGTTACTCGTGGTCAAAAGGTACTTACTATTGCACCTACTATAGATTATCTCATTAGTCAAAGTTTAACGCTGCGTTTCTTCTACACTCGTAGCCAAACCATACCTTATATTTCTAATTCATTCCCACTTACTACAGCGGCTGGTGGTCTTACCTTACGTTTTATGTTTGCACAATAATTGCTTTTATATTCTATAAAAAAGATGACCGAAACAGCCCCTACATTAAGTTTTGAGACACAGGAAGCATTCCATATTTGGTTGAAAAACCACTATACTTCAACGATTGGACTATGGATAAAATTTGCAAAGAAAAATAGTGGTATCCACTCTATTACACCAGATGAAGCGCTTGAGCTAGCACTTTGTTATGGTTGGATTGATGGTCAAAGAAAACCTTTTGATGAGCAGTATTATCTTAACAAATATACCCCTAGAAGGAAGACTAGTTTGTGGTCAAAACGAAATTGTGCACTAGCAGAACAACTTATCAAAACAAAAAAGATGCAAGCTTCGGGCTTAGCAGAAATAGATAAAGCAAAAGCCGATGGGCGTTGGGAGAGGGCCTATGACAATTCTAAAAACATGGAAGTGCCACAAGACTTTTTAGAAATACTCGCTCAAAATAAAAAAGCACTCGCCTTTTATCAAAACCTCAATAGAACTAACATCTTTGCCATTGTATTTAGACTCCAAACTGCTAAAAAGCCAGAAACTAGAGCTAAACGATTGAGCGCTATAATTGATATGCTTGAAAAAGGAGAAAAGTTCCATTAATATTTTAGCTACATTTACGACTCATATCAATCAAACAATGATGTTAGGTTTAAGAACAACCATTTACAAAGTAAATGATCTTGATCAAGCTAAAACTTGGTACAGTAAAGCATTTGATACAA
>JBDHYE010000269.1:0-3012 GCA_039811245.1 Chitinophagaceae bacterium
ATCTAAAAGATGCTTATGGCAGAACCCTTGCTTATGTGATTTTGCCTGATGGCAGATGCTTAAATGAAATAATGGTTACAGAAGGCTATGCGAAGCCCTACAATCGCTTTTTTTGCTCCGAACTACCAAAGTATCAATTATTGAGCAACACCGCTAAAATCAAGCAAAAAGGGCTATTTTCAGTACTCAAAAATTGGTAGAAATTACCCTTTAATTTGTTGCACCTATGTTGTACCTATTTTGGTATAACACTTTATAGTATTGTATATCAATGATTTATATAACTACTTGCGACAAGGTGCTGTTGGCAGCAGGCATTATTTGTTTTTGGCTCTTTCAGCAAGCATTTTCTTAGATGGTATATGTAATTTGTTTTCAATATTTTGTAAGTCCTTAAACTCAATATTATGAAGTCTACAGTGTTCAACTACCTTAAATTTCATTAAGCGTTCTGCTGTTTTCGAAAAATCTTTTTTCTCAATACGAGTTGCTATTTCGTCAACCCGCAAATTTTTTGCATACCACATTTTTATTCCGTGATTCACTAAGAATGCGGCAGGGGTATTTTCTTTATCACTAATTGTTTGAGAAATGTTTAGTAAATTAATTGAACCTAAAGAATGAATTGCCTTTGTAATAAAGCCGTGCAAAACACCAAAGTTCAAGTTCCAATAGATTGACCTTACAAGTTTTTCTATTTTTTCTATGCTTAACTCCTTTTCATTCTCTTCTTCTCTTTCTTCGATAACCTGTTTAATTCGTTCAGTGAGCAGTTCGACAATGTCTTGCTCCGCTCTTTCATCTTTAATAACTTCTATAAAGGAAGATAAAATTCTAAGATGGACTTTTAAACCTTGTTCAAAAATATATTCTAACCTTTGTAAGTCAAGTGAACCCGACCTGTTTTTAATTATTAGTCCCATAACTTCAACAGTTTTAATGCTAAGTCGAAGATTAGTTACTAAATCCGAGGCTATTTCATCATTATTTGGTTTTGGTTCACTGTGATTGTTTTCTCTTTTTATTTCTTCTATTTGAGATTTTTCTTCTAATATTTTTTTCCTTTCATTGTCAGCGTTGTGTTTGAATGAAGGCAATATAGCCTGAATTATTTTGTCTTCGTGCTTATCAAAAAATGAAAGTTCGCTGGTGTCAAGGGTTGCAGGTTTATAATTCTCAAAAAGAATCTCAGCATTTAACATTAATTCATCAAGAAGATAATTTGACTTTGTATGGTGAGCTATGAATACAGTAATATAGGCATTCTCATCTTTATGAAGATTTGATAGAATTTTATCAATAGTGGCTTTTTTTGGTTCTATATGTTCTGACAAATACTTTGCAACAAAGAAGTAATAAATGTAACTATAACAAAAGTTAAATTGATTTAAGCTATCAAACTTGCAAATATTCACGTTTGCAAGGGTTCTGACTAAATCAGTGATTGAAATTGGTAAGTTAAAATGGGATTTGTAGTATTCAAGAAATTTATCAAATTCAGAACTATCTAAACTAAGTCCATCCTTTTCATAAATCCAAAAGGCTAATTCGGTTAAAAAATTTGAATATATGTCAATTTGGTCATTCTTAACTCCTTCTCTTCTTAGGTATAGATAAATCAATGCTTGATAGCAATGACCTTGTGAGGTTATTTCGGAATCTAAAGGTTTTTGGGTGTCTTGGGCAGCTAGAAGAGATAGTACAAAGAATGGATACGAAGGCATTATTCCTTTGCCAAAGATTATACCTAAAGAATTCTCGATTAATTCTGTTTTCTCGTCAATGCTTTGCTGTAAGTGATTTGGGTTAATTTGAATCTGGGATTCTTCTTTAATTTGAATCCATTTTCTAATTAAATCGTTTCTCTCAAGAGCAGTAAATTCTCGTATCTTAAACTTGTTGTATTCTTTTATTAAAGACTGATTTTTAATGTTCAATCCAAAAATGTCATCAACGATTAAAACCTGAAATTTGAAGGATTCATACTCTTCAATATATTTTTCTTGATATTTAGCAAAATGGAAATTGTCAACAATTGGAACTACTCTTTTTAAGTCAAAATTTTCAAAGTTATCTGATTCGTATTGCTCTAGAAAAGCCTTTTCAAGTTTGTTTTGCGGGTTACCAAGAAACTTATTTTCATCTTCCAAATAAATTGGGATATAATTTAAGTTACGATAAATATTAAAAATTATTTTGCACAGAGTAGTTTTCCCTGCTTGATTCTCACCGGCAATAATTAGTTTGTCGAATTTTAGAATTTCGCTCTTAAACCTTTCTGCATCATATTTATGTGAAACTTCTTCACCGTCATAGCATTTCAGTTTGGGGTAAACAAAAATATCTTCAAGATTTAAAACTTCTTTATTTTTGTGTGATTTCGTTAATATATCAGCACTGTTCAAAAATGACTTGAAGTCTGGTTTTAGTTTTAATTCTTTAATTGCCTTTACTGATGAACATACTTTCATTATCCAATTTATGGCGTCAACCCATCCTTCATTTTGGTCAGCAAATTTTGTTACTGCTTTCCCATCTGTTGGAATTGCTAAAAGATCACTTAGTTCCTTATGAGCAGTCCAAATACAAGGGCTTAAAATTACAGGAATTACTCTAATTCCTTTTTTGATTTTTAGCTTTAAAGCATCATCCTTCTCTTTTAGACAAGCATTAGATGAAAGAAAATTACTCGAAATCATCAAGCAGATTATATCAGCATTTTCAAGGTTATTGTCAATATCTTTTTGAAATTCTTCTCCCGTTTCTATTTTTCTGTCATACCACTCAGAAACAACACCATTATTTTTTAAAGGTGCGATATGATTAATAAAGTTTGAAACTAACGTTTCGTCTTTATGGGAATAGCTGATAAATAATTTTAACATATATGTCTGTTTTTTTTGTGCGATGTCTTTTTTATGCTTGCTGCCAACGTCAGTCTGTGAAAAAAATATTCTACAAACTTCATCAAAAATAAAAAACATTTTCGTAATTTCATGCTTTAATGAAATC
>JBDHYE010000270.1:0-3010 GCA_039811245.1 Chitinophagaceae bacterium
AGCAGAATTGTTAACCATATTAGGATCTATGCCTTTTATACCCAGTAAGCTATTATTAAGGTGCTCTGCCGCATAGAGGCTTAATGAGCCACCAGCTTGTTCAAATATAGCCCAAAACACAACAGAAAATAGAATAAAAACCAATGCTGCCAAGAGCTTATAATTCTCTCGTTTAGTAAGCTTCGTCATTTCAAAGCCTAAATAAATTAAGCTAAATGGACCAATGATGTACATGAAATAATCTGTATAAATGGTATTAGAAACCATGATTATAATCAATGGAACAACCGCTAAAGCACCAATATACACGGCTACAGGCCACCAACTTTTATTTCTTTCGCTTTTATAGTCTATCGGACTAGCCCCTATAACCCCTAAATGTTTTTGGGTAAAAATAAAAGTGATTAAGCTAATACACATTACCACAGCTACTAAGCCAAAAGCAACATTCCAGCGTAGCGCTTCAGGAATAAGATGCCCAAGGATATTGCCTTTACCTACCCCAATCATTAATATCCCACCCAAAAAGGCTCCAATATTGATACCTGAGTAAAATAATGAAAAACCTGCATCTCTACGATGATCGTCTTTGGCATATAACTGCCCTACCATTGAAGAAATATTAGGTTTAAAAAAACCGGTACCTACTATTAAGAATGCAATCCCTAAAAAGAAAAACTGATGAGGGTCTATAGCTAAAATAATACTCCCAACAATCATTAAGATACCACCCCAAAAAAGTGATTTACGAAAACCTAATATTTTATCGGCCATCATGCCTCCAATAAAAGTAAAGGCATATACCCAGGCTTGTGTAGCGCCATATTGTAAGTTTGCAATACCTTTTTCCATGTGTAATTGGTAAACCATAAAAAAGGTAAGCATGCCTCGCATACCATAAAAACAAAAACGCTCCCACATTTCTGAAAAAAACAAAGACCATAATTGCTTAGGATATTTACCCTTGAAATCTTGTATTGCTGCTAAGCATTCATTAGTTGTATTCATTTGAGTATCTTTAAAAAATAATTAGCAAAATAAGTCTTAAATCGCATATAGCAACATGAAAATTTTCTTTATAGAAATAAAAAATAAAAAGTTTTTTTTCATTTGCTTTTAAGACTTTTGCAATTAATTAGAAAATAAGACGCTATGATATATTCAATGACGGGTTTTGGAAGAGCAGAAGAACATAAAGACACATTTCAGATAGTAGTAGAACTCAAATCGCTCAATGGCAAACAGCTTGACCTAAACACACGCTTAAGTAGCTTGTTAAGACCTTATGAGGGTACTATAAGAAATATCATTCAAGAAAATCTGCAAAGAGGCACCATAGATTTAAGCATCACAGTAAAAGAAAATGGTTTATCAAAACCTATGCAAGTCAATCTTGACTTAGCTAAAAGTTATTATCAAAGTATCCAACGTTTAGCGCAAGAATTGAAACTCTCTCAAGAGAATATACTCACTACCCTACTTAACCTACCAGAGGTAGTAGCCGCAAGTGCCGAACAATTAGAAGAAACACATTGGCTGGCTATCAAAAATACTTTAGTGACAGCGATCGCTCAATTTCAACAGCATCGTATTTTAGAAGGTGAAAGTCTATTTAAAGATTTATCAAATTGTATTGCACAAATTGAAAAAGGCTTAAATGAGATCCTCCCACTAGAACCCCTAAGAATTGAAAAATTAAGACAACGGATCAACACAAATCTTGCCGAACTTATACCCAGTGCCAATATAGACAACAATCGTTTTGAACAAGAAATGATATACTATATTGAAAAAATTGATTTTTCTGAAGAAAAAATAAGACTCCAACAACATTGCACTTATTTCAAAGAGGTACTCCAATCTGTGGATATGGTAAAAGGTAAAAAGCTAGGATTTATCTTACAAGAAGTAGGTAGAGAAATCAATACTTTAGGCTCTAAAGCGAACGATGCCGATATCCAAAAGATAATTGTTCAAATGAAAGATTATTTAGAAAAAGCAAAAGAACAAGTTTTAAACGTACTCTAAACTCTTATTTCAACAACATGAGACTATATCTATCCTCGTTATTATTTGCCATCTGCTTATACAGCTCATGTGCCCCTTCTCCCTATTATCAAAACAATCAAAACATAGCTCAGAATAAATGGGACTATAAAAAACCACTCACTTTTAGTATTAACATTGATGATACCAGTATTTTTTATAATACTCAATTCATTATTCGACATACAGTCAATTATCCATTCTCAAATTTATGGTTAAACATACAGGTTAAAGGTCCAGGCGATAAAGAATACCAAACTACACAGGTAGATTTTCCAATGGCAAGCCCGCAAGGCGAATGGCTAGGATTAAATATGGGTGAGCTCTATGAACAAAGACGCTTAATCGTATTAAACCATAATGAAATCCCGATAACGAATGAACTCTACGCCCTCTCTACTAGTTCAATACCAAACTTGTTTAGAAAAAAAGGTAGTTATGAAATAAAAATTTATCAGAACATGCGTCAAGACATATTACCTGACATTTTGAGTATCGGTATGCGCATTGAAAAAAGTACTCTGAGAAGTAAAAACCTACAAAGTACAGCTCCTCAAAAACCTACAAACAAGAATAGCCCTATTTCTTAAAAAAAAATAAATTATAAACATTGAAGTTTAGTAGTTTCATACACTTGTGTTTATTAGCCTATATTATTGCAGCATTATCTTTTTGGTGGTTAAGTTTAGAAAAACAAAGTAAGCTCATCTATCAAAATGAAGTAGCGGCACTTAATGAGCATATAGATAGCAGTACAAGCCCACTCCAATATGATACGGCACTACACCTTTTAGATCAGAGAAAACAGATGCGCAGTAAGCAGTATATGGGCGAAGGGATCACATTTTTACTCATAATATTAATTGGTTCATCGATTGTATATACTACTTATAAACTCAACCATAGATTAGCTAAACAGCAACAAAATTTTATGCTCTCTGTAACACACGAGTTAAAATCTCCC
>JBDHYE010000271.1:0-3003 GCA_039811245.1 Chitinophagaceae bacterium
TATTCAGACTTTAAGCTTTTAAAGGCTTAACAGCTTTATTACATTTATAGCAGTGTTTGGTGTGGGTTATAGATCAAAACTTAAGCCATCTTCTTCAATAGTATCATTGCTTTCATTCTTATTCTCGCTACTTTTCTTACGGTCTAGCATCACTAAATTGTCGGCTATAATTTCGGTGCTGTATTTTTTTAGACCATCTTTTTCTTCCCATACTTTAGTGCGTATTTTGCCTTCTACATAGATTAAGCTCCCTTTATGTACATATTTTTGTGCTAGCTCTGCCAAGCCTCTCCAAATGATTACAGTATGCCATTCTGTGTGAGAACAAACATTCCCATTTTTGTCTTTATAACTTTCTGTAGTGGCTAAGGGGAGTTTAGCAAAAACTAAGTTGCCCTCAAAATATTGCACTTCAGGGTCTTTTCCTACGTTGCCTATGAGCATTACTTTATTTAATCCTCTCATTTTTATTATTGGTCGTTTTTTTAATGTTTAAAAATATACCTATTTTTTGTAAAGTGAAATTTTTTTAAAATTTGTTTTAAAACTTATTTAGAAAACGATGCCTTTGCGATAAATTTCTTTTCTTTGATTTTACTTTATCAAAATAAATTGTGGAATCCGTACAAATATTAAATTCGAAACATTTTGCAGATCATCGAGGGGCTTTTGTAAAAACATTTCATGCCACTGAATTATTAGAGTTGGGTATAACTTTTGAAATGAAAGAAAGTTACTATTCTATTTCAAAAAAAAATGTGATTAGGGGCATGCATTTTCAATTACCCCCACATCAACATGCTAAAATTGTCTTTTGTCCTTATGGAGCTATTTTAGATGTGGCTATTGATTTACGTAAAGATTCTCCTCATTATGGTACCTGTTTTAGTACAGAGCTTAGTGCAGAAAATCACAAGGCATTTTATATCCCCGAAGGTTTTGCACATGGCTTTAAAAGCCTTACAGAGGGCGCCATCACACAGTATTTTGTTTCTTCCGTTTATCATGCTAATGCAGACACCGGTATTGCATATAACAGCATTGATTTTGATTGGGGCATTACAAATGCATTGCTTTCAGAAAGAGATCAATCTTTTTTAAAGTTTGAAAACTTTAAAAGTCCATTTTAAAAAAGCCTTTCATTCTTACTAAAACAAAAAACGCTAAAATGAATTTTCATCTTAGCGCTTTTTATTATTAAGCTTCTGTATTGGGATTGGCTGCGTTTTCATCGTTTGTTGGTGTGTTATCCTCACCTTCATCGTCTGTATCATCGCCTTGATCGCTTAGGCTAGCTAATGCTGCTATCTCATCATCATCATCAATGTTGATAAGTTTAACACCTTGTGTAGCTCTACCAGCTTCTCGAATATCGGCTACTTTCATACGTATCGTCATTCCCGATTTACATGTGATCATCAAATCATCTGTCTCCTCAATGGCTAATAATCCTACTAATTGACCGGTTTTATCTGTAATATTTATGGTTTTAACACCTTTACCACCTCTATTGGTTAAACGGTAAGAGAGTTGGTATTTTTCTTCAACACCTTCTTCATTTTTAATACTTACCACATTGGCTAAATCTTCAGCATTTTGAGTATCGTCTAGCTTTTCTAAGAATGGTGTACGTTTACCCAATCCTTTTTCAGATACTACCAATATTTGTTTCGTTATATCTTCTTTATTTACACAAGCCATACCTACTACAAACTCTTTGCCTTCTACCATATCCATACCATATACGCCTATAGCACCTCTACCTGTAGCTCTTACTTTTTCTTCTGCAAAACATATCGCACGTCCGCTGTTTATAGCCATCATTACATAACTGTTGCCATCTGTTAGCGATGCATATAAAAGTTGGTCTTCTTCTCTAATCGTAATCGCATTGATACCACTACTTCTAGGTCTTGAAAAATCTTTTAAAGATGTTTTCTTAATGATACCATCTCTTGTACACAATACGATGTAATGCTTATCAGTATATTCTTCTTTTTCTAAATCAGGTACATTGAGTATGGTTCTGATCTTATCGTCTGGAGGTAATTGGATAAGGTTTTGTATAGCTCTACCTTTTGCATTTTTATCGGTTTCAGGTATTTTATAAACACGCAACCAATAGCATCTTCCTTTTTCTGTAAAAATTAATAAAGTATGGTGTGTAGAGGCTACGAATAAATGTTCGATATAATCTTCTTCTCTCGTTTTACCGCCTCTGGCACCACGACCGCCTCTTCTTTGAGCACGATATTCTGCTTGACTAGTACGTTTTATATACCCTAAATGAGAAATGGTGATCACTACATCTTCTTCGGCTATCATATCAAGCATATCGAGTTCACTTGCACCATAGTCAATTTCAGATTTTCTTTCGTCACCAAATTTTTGTTTGATTTCTAAAAGTTCATCTTTGATGATTTGATATCTTCTGGCTTCATTGGCCAAAATGTCTTTAAGATCATCAATCGTTTTCAAAAGCTCTTCATATTCCTTACGGATTTTATCAATTTCTAATCCTGTAAGGGTTCTTAAACGTAATTCTAGTATAGCTTTAGCTTGTATTTCGCTAAGTTCAAAAGCCACAATAAGTCCTTCTCTAGCATCATCAGGTGTTTTACTTTCTCTAATAATTTTGATGGCTCTATCTAGATCGTCTTGAGTACCGATTACTTTCATGTAGCCTTCTAAAATATGGGCTCTTTTTTCGGCTTCACGCAATAGGTATTGTGTACGTCTTACTACTACTTCATGTCTAAAGCGAATAAATTCGGCAATCAGTTCTTTAAGGTTCAAGGTTCTAGGGCGGCCACCAACGAGCGCTACGTTATTGATACCATAAGAGGTCTGTAACTCACTGTGCTTATAAAGGAGATTGGTTACAATCTGTGCTACTGCATCTTTTCTAAGTTCTATTACAATACGTGTACCTTCTTTGTTGGATTCATTGGCTACATGGGTTACCCCTTCAATAATTTTCTCATTTACTAAATAACCTATTTT
>JBDHYE010000272.1:0-3002 GCA_039811245.1 Chitinophagaceae bacterium
AGCGGCACGGCGCTGCAGAACCCCAACTTTGCAGCCTACGCCCAAGCCTTCGGCGGGCACGGCACGCGCGTGGAACGCACCGAAGACTTTGCCCCGACATTGGCCCACCTGCGCCAGCAAGCCCAGGCCACGCGCCTGCCCGCCCTGCTGCACTGCCTGATCGACCCCGAGGCGATCACGCCCAGTCGGTCGTTGAGCCAGATTCGGGGGGGATGACGTTGAAAATAGCCATGCTCAGCAACGGCGGCCACTACCAGGACAAGGAGGTCGATTACGAGGCGCTGAACGTTCAGCGCAACGTGCCGCGCTGGATCAAAATGCTGCGCAAACACGGTTTCATCGCCACGCCCGCTGCCGCCTGAGACTCGCTTGCCCGCTGTCCTTGCGGCCCTGGCCTGCCTCAGGTCAGGTATCTGCACATCCGGTAGCGGGTGTCTTCCACATTAAATGCCTGCCACTCCTTTCCGGAGCTAGGCAGTAGTTTGCTGCTCAGTTGGGGGTAGCAAGTCCGTCCCGGCGTGCAAGCTGCGATGTGCAGTGTCGGCAAAGCCAAATACGCCAACTCACCCCTGGATACAGCAGCGAATGTCAATGTGCGCATAGCAGCCAGATTCAAGCCTTGCCCACGAGCTTTGAACCAGGGTGGGCTTAAGTTCGGTGGATTGGCTCCTGTACCCGCTCCTGTACCCACTTTTGAACACGCCTTGGCGAGATAGTCACGCCAAGGCCTCGATGACCGCTTGCGGGTTGCACTCAATCAGCTTGAGCAGCACCAGTGCCGAACCGCGTGGAGTACGGTCGCCACGTTCCCAGTGTCGCAGAGTTGCCATGGAGAAACCAAAACGAGCGGCGAACTGTTCTTGCGTCATGCCCACCTTGATCCGCACGAGCTTCACGTCGATGGTGCGCGGGACCACTACAACTGGCACCGCAGATGTGCACCTTCACCATCGCTACAAACTGTCCAAAAACTCACTTACCACAGCCACACAGTGGACGAAGTTCGGCGTGTATTCCAGCGTGGCGATGGCATCAAACGCGGCCCGCAGGCTGGGATGCGGCTGCCGAATCTGAGCCAGAAAGGTACTGCGATGCCGCAGCAAAAATGGCTTTGCTGCCAGAAGCTGCACAGGCTCGCGCTCGATCACAAGCGCCAAGTCAAACAGATCGCGCGCCGTGACACGGTCGCCACGGTGGTACATCTTCTTGGCAATGATCTCGGCAGCCGTCTCCACTTTGACGGCGCGGCCTTGGATATCCCAGGTTTCCCAAGCACCATCATCCAGCAGATTGGGGGCAGATACAAAGTCCACCTCGCCCTCATCGAACTGCAGCTTGACGAACATGCCCGGCTGTTCCGTGTAGTCCTCGGTCAAGTCTGCGGCCGTGTCGCTCAGCCGAGGGGTGACAAAGCCCAGGTACTGCGGATCGGGCACAAAGATATCGATGTCCTTGCTCAGCCGGTGGCGGTAGCGGAACATCAACACGGTTCCGCCACCGAAAGTCCAAAACGGGTCTGCTATGCCTCCGTACTTGCTGATGTCATCGATCAACATCAACGCACGCGGGAACAAACTCTCCCAGGCCCCGCTGGGCAGCGCATCGGCCTTCATGCCCACAGCGCCCGGCGATGCACAGACAGCGCCTCGGCGAGTTTTGCGACGTTGCGCCAGACCTTCCGGGGTGGCAGATGCGCCTTTGCGGCAGTCTCCTCCACGGCCATCACGACCGTGGGCACAGGGGCCTCATCCAGCAAATGGGTGAGGTGTGGAACGAACGAAGGTGGCACCTCGCCGCTGGCCAGAGCCTGCTCCAGCGCCTCGGGAGCAAGTTCACGCGCGTAGCTGACACTGGCCGTCTTGGCCGCCATCCACAAGCCACGCTTTTTGCGCCGTGCCTGGGTATCTGGCACGGTGCTGTCCAAGCCCAACACTGCCAGCACTTGCCCAACGCGGTTGACACCCAGATCACTCAGGGTACCGTTTTCCAGGCCGACCAAGGTTTGGCGTGACAGGCCGCTCAGGTGCGCCAGCTGCGCCTGGGTCAGGCCCAGCTCGGCACGCCGGGCGCCAACGACGTGGCCAATATCGATCAGGTTCATGGCTGGCATAGAGTTAAAAATGTCTTAAATATTTGACATACTAAACCTTGCTGTGCAGCCAAGCAATCGATATTTCGAGTCGGCTCAGTCGAAAGGCATGTTCACAGGGTGAACGATGGAGAGCCCATTTCCTGCTGGCTTGCGGGTTTCTGAGCTGCCTACGCGGCAGTGAACGGAATGGCCGTCACATGCTGGGCTCTACCAGTTTTCTGAGCTGCCTACGCGGCAGTGAACTTGAAATGGCTGTGCTGGATCGCATGCACTCTTTTCTGAGCTGCCTACGCGGCAGTGAACACTTGAACGCCAGCATAGTACTTTCTGTGGATTTTCTGAGCTGCCTACGCGGCAGTGAACATGAATGCTGCCGCTGTGGCGACCTCGCGCCTTTTCTGAGCTGCCTACGCGGCAGTGAACAGAAGCCTGGCGTATTCGCCCGCTTTGGATTGTTTCTGAGCTGCCTACGCGGCAGTGAACCATCCGCCCCGGCGGCACCGGGAATCCTGATATTTCTGAGCTGCCTACGCGGCAGTGAACATTGACCTACTCAAGGCGCTCGGCAAGGAGGATTTCTGAGCTGCCTACGCGGCAGTGAACATGATTGACGCGCTGATCCAAGGAATTTTGAATTTCTGAGCTGCCTACGCGGCAGTGAACGCTCAGGTGTCCAGCATCATCACGGCGGGGGTTTTCTGAGCTGCCTACGCGGCAGTGAACGGTCGTCTGGAGTCTGTCAGAAACTTTGTGTGCAAGGCATACCATGTCACCAAGGAGCATGAATGCCAAGTAAGACCAAAACCACCGCTGCGTCGGACAACGCGGCGCAACTGCAAATCCCGGGCGAGTTGCTCGACCAACTCGTCACCGGCCCGATGACAGCCGGGCAAGTACAAGGGCTGTTTGA
>JBDHYE010000273.1:0-2998 GCA_039811245.1 Chitinophagaceae bacterium
ATCTTGATAAATTTGAATACGGTCATTGACCACAATTTGCTCTACCGGAATAGGTGTAAATGCACCATCACGCCACACTTTAACCGCTATTGGGAAAAATGATTTATAATCTCGATCAAAGGCTATAGTGCGATAAGTTATATCTTGTACATGACGCCCTACAAGCATAAAAAATACTATCCCTGCCATGCTGTCTAAATAACCACTACCTGTATGACTAATGATTTCATACATACTGCGTAAAAATGTAATGGCAATCGCCAATGCTATAGGCAGGTCAATGTTTAAAAATTTATTTCGTAAACCTTTCCAGGCTTGAATAAAAAACTCATTGGCACAATATATCAATACCGGAAGCGATAATATCACAACAAAAAAACGATAGGCTTGACCAATTTCTTTTTCTAAATAAGAACCAATAGAAAAGTATTCAGGCAAGCTTAGCATCATAATATTAGCAAAACAAAATCCTGCAATGCCTATTTTATAAAGTCGTGCTTTGGAAGTGCTTTGCCCTTTTTGGCCTTCCATATCCTGAAGACTAATATGTGGCTCATAACCAATACTGCTAAGGGTTTCAACTACTTGTCTTAAATTTATCTGTTGAGGGTCGTAGCTTATAAATACTTCTTTTTTTGTAAAATGGACTCTAGAACTCAGTATTGCAGCATTGATTCTATGTATATTTTCTAACAAGTAAAGACAACTACTACAATGCATTTGAGGCAAGTAAAAACTTACTTGTACTTGTTTTTTATCTTGATAGCTAATTAGTTTTTGGATAATCTCTTGATGCTCTAAATAGGCAAATTTATCTGCTCTGAATTGGTGCTTTTGCGCTTGCCCTGGGTTTTGATTTAAATCATAATAAGTACAAAGATTACTTTCATTCAAAATTTCATACACCATTTTACAGCCTTGACAACAAAAATGCTTTTGGTCAATACGAATACTGTTTGTAGTACATTGTTCTCCACAATGAAAGCAAGTGGTAGTATCTGTATGTGTTTTTGAAGTAGAAGCCATGACCTAAAGTAGATTTAAGCATTAGTGTCTGCACATTTTTGTGCTGCCTTAAAACAAGAACAATTTGTAGCCCACTCATCAAGCATTGTATGCCACTTATGTTTCATTGTATTAAAATCTTCTTGAAATATATTTGTCAATTTACAAATTGGGTGCTCTTGTTGGCTTAAAGCCATCTGATTCTCGTCAATAAACGTTTGCAACAATTCAACAATAAGTTGCTCTTTTTTTCGGGTTAAAGATTGTAACTCTTTAATGTTTAAACATGGCTTTAATTCAGCCGTAGCTTCGCTATCAAATACTTTTAATATTGAAGGGAAAACCAATTTGGTTTCATAATTTTTTAAAGACTCAAACTCTGATTTAAGTAGGAAAAAAGTATCTGCATTAAAATCTTCATGCAGCCCATTAGCCTGATATAAACTTAGCAACTCTGCAAATAATGTGCTGATGCTAGGATATAGTTGTTTCCCTATATCTTCGGTAATTTGTTGTGCAAAAGTGGCATGAGTACACATTATCAAGAAAATTTAAACAAAATTCCTGAAACATTTAAAAACAATCTATGACAAGCAGGGGAAAGAAATATGAGAAATCTCATATTTTAAAAATAAAATGTTGCTATTTGAAATTAAAAGAGGTACCTAGTAATATAAATTAGCCGTTTTCACCAATTTATCTAAGTTGATAATTCTAATTTTTTTTCCTACCAGTTCAATGATTTTATCTCCATTAAATTCAGACAATAAACGGATAGCACTTTCTGTGGAAGTGCCTACAAAATCGGCAATCTCTTCTCTACTAAATTGTACTGCTAAGGTACTGTTATCTGCTTCAAAACCATAAGTAGCTTTAAAAAACAATAAGGCCTCTGCCATGCGCTCACGTACATTCTTCTGCGATAATGAAACGATATGCTCTTCGGCTTTTTTAAGGTCTTCACTTATTTTCTTAAATATAGCAATACATAAGGCTTGATTTTGCAATGCTAAATCTAAAAAATAAGCTTTATCGATAATGCAAATAGAACAATCTTCTAAAGCTACCGCATTACAATGGTAACGATCTCCTGAAAGTAAGGCTCTATAACCCATAATATCGCCTCCTTTTACAAGGCGTAAAATTTGTTCTTTGCCATCAGGACCCGTAGTCGTAAGTTTTATTTTACCACTATTGATGCAAAATAACCCAATGGGAATCCCATTTTCAGAAAAAATAACCTGACCTTTTTTATACGTTGTACAAGACTTTTGATTATTTAGTTCTATTATCTTATCTGAGGGTAATCCCGCAAATACAGATTGGTGGCGAGACGTGCAAGTGGCACAGTTAAGGTCATTATGAACACGAGACGCTTTCATTAATTAGAAAATGTATTGGTTTTTGTTCTGCAAAATTAACCATAAATTTAATAATAAAAGACTAAAATCCAAATTTCATTAACTAAACATACAACAATATGATAATAATAAAAAGCTAATATATTTAGACATTTTCATCAAAAAATTTCATTTTTTAGGTATAAAATTTAACTTTGAATTGTTTTGCCTAAAATTTAAATACATTTTTATGAAATGTAAACTACTTATTATCCCAATACTCCTTTTTTCGATAGCTCTTGTACTCTCAAAAAATACCCATGCGCAATACATTCAAACAGTAGCAGGCATTGGGAGTTCTAGCTTTAGTGGCGATGGTTCTTCAGCCTTATTGGCAGAGCTAGCACAACCTGTTAGTGTAGCTGTAGATGCTTCTGGCAATGTATATATTTCGGACCAAGGGAATCATAGAATACGTAAAATTACAAAAAGTACAGGTGTAATAAGCACCGTAGCAGGATCGAGTTCTTCTGGTTACAGTGGTGATGGAAGTGCTGCCACAAGTGCCAAATTATACTATCCTGAAGGGATTGCTGTAGATGCGTCTGGCAATATTTATATTGCAGACAAGGGCAATAATAGAGTACGAAAAG
>JBDHYE010000274.1:0-2983 GCA_039811245.1 Chitinophagaceae bacterium
GGAGCTGTATATAGAGCCCTTAAAAAAAGTTTTTAAGAAAGTAAGTTTAGTGCCTTTGCCAAAGTACCAATCGGTATTTAATTGCATCACTCAGGTATTTTCAAAACAACCGTTTCAAGTGGCATATTTTGAAAATAAAGCACTTCAAAAAGTATTGGCAGAACAGGTACAGGCAGAGCAGTTTGATGCGATTCATGTACAGCATTTAAGAATGGCGCCTTATGCATTACCCTATAAGCATTTAAAACTTATTTTAGATCTGCCCGATGCTTTTTCACTCTATTGGAAACGCAAGACAATACTAAAAACCCCATATTGAAGATTTTTGAGGCTTGGGAGCAAAAAAAAGTATATCAATTTGAAAAAACATTTAAGGCTTTTAAAAAAGTTTTAGTTTGCTCTAAAGAAGATAAACAGTATTTGGAGAAAGAACATCATTTAAACAATATTGATTTATTGCCCAACGGTGTAGATACCACTACATTTTATCCTAGAAACCACGATTATACTACAGATCATATATTATTGTTTACCGGTAATATGGATTATAAGCCTAATATTGATGCGGTTCAATATTTTGTTCAAGAGATTTTTCCCACCATTTTAAAACAAAAACCAGAAACCAAATTTATAATTGCCGGACAAAGGCCTGTAGCAAAAGTTTTAGCACTTGCTAGCCCCAATATTGAAGTTACAGGTTTTGTAGAGGATATTGCTCAAATGTATAATGCTGCCAGTGTTGTAGTGGCTCCACTTCGATTTGGTGCAGGTACTCAGAATAAAGTATTAGAAGCACTTGCAATGGGTGTACCTGTAGTTTGTTCTCATATTGGTTTTGAAGGTTTAGGTATAGAAAGTGGCAACGGGGTGATCAAAGAAACCCAAACTGATGCTTTTGCTAAAGCAGTACTTGAATTATTAAGTTCAGAAACCCAACGAAAAGCTGTTGGCGAAAAAGGGATCGCCTTAATTCAAAATAATTTTTCGTGGGAAATTATTTCGAAAAAATTAATCCAATATTTTAACACAATAGCTTAATTGCACTCGCTTAATCGTAAGCATAATCTGCCAAGTATTCATAATTAGGCATTAGTTTACCATGTGCACATAAAGTAGCTCTGTGAATGATATCATTATCGTAACCTTCTAAAAGCGCGTCCAAGACATATTTTTCAAAGTGCGCCCCAAAATATTGAGAGGCATCACGGGGTAGTTCATTGGGTAAATTATCTACCGCCATTATATCAATCGTCTCTTGTGCGTTTAGATAGGCTTCGGTTTGACTTAAACTTTTTTTATCTATTCCATACACGGGGTCGGCTATGGTAGAGGCACCTAAATTGATTGGTATAGACCCATTGGTATCGCAAGTAATATCGGCAATCACACTAATTCTAAAGTTATCATTTTGTACAGCTTCTTTTTCAAATAATCGTGGAATTTTATTATCCCAATAGATGCCATTCATTAAGAGGTCTGTATGCGGTATGTATTGTGAAAAGAGACTTTCATAAATTTCAGGCTGTTTATGAAATAGCTCTCTGTTATAATGTTTTGAAACTTTTTCTTGATATAAAAAACGTCCTTTTAATTGTGTGTACACTGGGTAATTATACTCTTTTAAAATATAATCGGAGGCTTCAATAGATTGTACATCAAGATGTGATAAAATTTCTAAAACACCCGAGGCTACTTTGCCAGAACCGGTAACTGCAATTTTTATGTTAGGAAGTTTTAAATCTTGATAAAAACGCAACAAGGCGGCATAGTTTTTTATTTCATAAGCATGCGGAAGCTCAAAAAGTTTATGCTTTAAACCATAAGTACGGATACCATTATGTGCACCAACTACACCCGCAAAAAAACCAAAACCTAAAATACGTTGCCCATCAGTATGAGTAAGACATTCATAGTCTATCATACGTATCCCTTTTTTAATAAATGCTTGCATGAGTTTTTGGTTATAGGCTTGCTTCTTTTTTGTGTGCGAAAAAAAGAAATAAGTCTTATTGGGCATTAAATGATCAATCGGTACTTCTTTGACCCCTAACAATACATCACAAGCATCTAATTGTGTTGTTACCTTTAATTCCTGCTCAATATATTCTTGATCGCTATAACATCTATCGGGCGAGCTTTCTATTAAAAAATCAATGCTAGGATACTTTTCTTTTATGGCTTTACATTGCTTAGGTGTAAATACAACTCTAGTATCGGGTGGATTTTTTCTTTCTCTTATAATTCCAATGAGCATAATTAATTTTTTTATCTTGAATAATATTAGGGTCTGAAGAAGGCCAAACATCTCAAAGGTCGTAAAAAAGCTAATAGCCTTTTCTTCAAACTGATTTTCTTTTTAATGATTGTAGTATTGGTTTTCCAAAATTGTTGAGCACTATTAAGTGGATTATTATGATGTGTTTGTTGTGGATTATATTTTAATGCTAAGTATTGTTGCATAAATGTAGCAAAATTAGTGTTGAGCTGTGGGTCAATTTGTTTTACAGCATATTCTAAATGAGTGGCATATTGATTTTTAAATCCTAATTGATGTAGATAATATAAGAACGCCGTATAATACCAAAAGGCTTTTGTTTTATGTTGTTTTGTTAACCTTGCTCTAAATAAATAATAGCCTAATAGGAATAAGGGTAAACAGAAAAATAAGATGAAGCCAATAATGAGAATGATTCCAATATTTTTTGCAAATTCAACCCAAGAAAATGTAGCTTCATTCGCTATATGTTTATTTGTTTCTTTATTTTGAATCTTATCTTTAGAATGAATAAAGATTTCATCGGTAGGGATTAAAAGAGGTAGCGTTTTAATAAGATTTACTAAGTTGGAATTTGCAATTGTAGGGTCAATATTTTTCAACTCACTAGCATAACTGATCGCTGTAAGACTATCGCCTTGTTTTAAATCTTGAATTTTGATTGAAACACTATCTTTTTGTAAATGAGCTATATGAATATCTAATTTG
>JBDHYE010000275.1:0-2970 GCA_039811245.1 Chitinophagaceae bacterium
GTATTTGAAAACAATAAGCACAAGATAAAAATGAGCATATTTTTAGATTTAAACATCATGAAAAACAGGTTTAAAAGGCTATTCCGACAAGGTTAAAGGTAACAATTATATATAACGTGAAAAGCTAAATGCTTATTGTAATAAAAAGTCAATACAAATAGGGAAATAGGTTTTTTCTAATTCGCTGATTTTTGTTGCAATATCCATTGGGCTATCTTGAGCGGCAATAGGGCAATAAGCTTGTAAGATATGGTTGCCTTTGTCATATTGCTCATTGACCCAGTGTATTGTAATGCCTGTTTCCTGTTCATTAGCAGCTTTAACGGCTTCGTGTACATGGTGGCCATACATGCCTTTGCCACCGTACTTAGGTAGTAATGAGGGGTGGATATTGATAATTTTATTAGGGTATGCTTGGATAATACTTGAAGGAATTTTTTTAAGAAAACCAGCAAGTACAATCAAATCGGCATTTAAATTGCTTAGAAAATCGCAAAAAGCACTACTATTAAGCGCTTCTGTATTGATAATTTTAAAAGGTATTTGGTAGTTTTTAGCATGCTCTAATACACCAGCCTCTGCCTTATTGCTAATAATATATGCAATATGTACATCCTCTGGTCGTGATTTAAAATGCTCAATAATGTTTAAGGCATTACTCCCCTTGCCAGAGGCGAATATTATGATAGATTTCATGAAAGATAATAACTTAAGAATTTTACAAAAGTAAGCATACCAATATTATTAAAGGTTCAAAAATTTAGGTCTTTGTTGTAGTTTAAAATTTATTTTAAAGGATATAATATGGTAGTTTTGTCCCTCAAAATAGAGCTTTATTTTTTTAGAACGATTGCCATTATTAGCCGATGACAAATTTTAGACCACAAAGATTTCAGGTGTTGCCCCCAGTGGTAAAAAATCTGATTATAATAAACTGTATAGTACTGCTCTTAGATACAGTACTTGCAAAACAATCAATAGACCTTTCAGAACTTATGGCGCTCCATTATTGGCGTTCAGACTATTTCAAGCCTTGGCAATTAGTTACCCATCTTTTTATGCATGGTAACATTAGTCATTTGTTTTTTAATATGTTTGCGCTGTGGATGTTTGGAAGTGTGTTAGAAAATATTTGGGGAGCTCAACGTTTTTTGATTTTTTATTTTGTTTGTGGTTTAGGTGCAGCCTTATGTCATTTAACAGTATTAGGTTTTGAGTTTAGTGCTATTCAGAAAGCATTTGATGTTTACAAACAAAACCCTACGGTTGATTTGTTTTCTAAGTTTATTGCCCAGCATGTACAAAACCCATCAGAATTGGGTTTTAATAAGATGCTCAGAGCTTGGGAGTCTGACCCAGGCAATACTGCATTGCGCAATCAGGCAAGTCTTTTTATTCAGCAATATTTACACGGTGGTTATGATGCTATGACCAATAGTCACTTTCCGGGCATTATGGATCAGGGTACAGTGGGTGCTTCTGGGGCAGTATTTGGCTTGCTTTTTGCCTTTGGATATTTGTTTCCTAATACAGAGCTATACATTTATTTTTTGTTCCCGCTTAAGGCAAAATACTTTGTAGCATTTTATGCATTGGTAGAGTTATTTATGGGTTTTCAAAATTCTGCCGGTGATAATGTAGCCCATTTTGCCCATTTAGGGGGTATGCTGTTTGCCTTTTTGCTACTTAAATATTGGCAAAAAAACCAGCGTAATTCTTTTTTTTAAATTATTTATTTATTCTATCTCCTTATGGAAAAATCTTCAATAGCTCGGTTTCATATTCCCGAATTTAGCAGAAATGCAGTATTGCAATTAGTGGCTATTTCTGGAGGTGGTTTTATTTTAGTACATCTTATTTGGATCAGCTTAATCGTTTATGGTGTGCCACAAGCCAAAGCTACTGCGCTTACTTTTGATTGGATAGGCTTAAAAGGAACAGCTCAAGGTTTTCATTGGTGGACTGTTATCACCTATGCATGGTGTCATAGTAGCTTTTGGAATTGGTTGAGCAACATGATGTGGCTTTATGTATTTGGTAGTGCAGTACAAAATTTAATTGGCTATAAGCAGCTTATCCCAATCTATGTTTATGGTAGTGTATTAGGCGGTATCTCATATTGGGTAGCGTTATCATTGTTTGGAGCTGCTATGCCCTCAATGCTTTTTATGGGGGCTCATGCAGGCATATTAGCTTTTATGGCTGCTGCATTAAGGTTGTCATGGTCATATCGCATTTATTTAAGCGATTATTTTAGTATTCCATTAAGTTTAATTGCGGCTATTTATATACTGTTGTTAGCTTTTAGCTTGGGTTTACAAGCGCCCTTTTGGTGTTTAGTGGCTGTGGCAGCATTGACAGGTTTTATATATGTTGTATTACTACAAAATGGTTATCAACCGGGGCTCTGGGCTTATAAGTGGTCTAAACGGATTAATAATAGCTTTAATCCTGAACATCGTAATGATTATACAAACAAGCCTATTGACATTACCGAAGATGAAAAAAAGCTGAATCAAATTTTAGATAAGATTAATGATAAAGGTTATCATAGTTTGAGTGGCAAGGAGAAAGACTTTTTGAAACAATGCAAACGCTAGTCGTCTCAACAATTTTTTTTAACAATAACAAATGACAATCTGGCTTAAAAAAGATTTAGGCTTAATATTGGATTCAAAATCCGTAATTTTAAAAACAGAATAAAATAAAGCATCCGTTTATGAACCAAAATGAATTTAGAAAATATGCCATTAAACATCATGGTATTAGCAGCTTAACAGTAGATAGTTATACTGCTGCGGTAAATAGAAAACTACCATCAAACCTGACACCTTATATTATTGAAGAGCGCCCTATGAATGTAGCTTCAATGGACGTATTTAGCCGCTTGATGATGGATAGAATCATTTTTTTAGGAGAGGGTATTAATGATTATGTAGCCAATATTGTTACTGCACAAATGTTGTTCTT
>JBDHYE010000276.1:0-2965 GCA_039811245.1 Chitinophagaceae bacterium
AGATATCAAAAATAAATATGCATAATTCATTTAAGATAGAATAAAAATGGCTATTTAGAGCGTTCTCAACTACTTATCCTCTATTCTTGACAAGTGTAAAGAGTTATAAAAAAACTATCGTTTTTGTAATTTCTGTTTGAGACTTTTACTAAATTCTTGAATCTCGGTAGGGCTTAATACAATCTTTTGACCTTGGTGGGTGGTAATCATCATTAAGGCTTCTTTATTACCGATTTGTAAAATGATTTTACCCTTTTCAAATGAATAGAAGATACCATACCAACCCCATAAACCACCAGAACCCCACATTCTAAACTTTATCCCTAAGTCTTTATAATCTACTGGCTCTATCTGAGCGATATCTTTAAACAAGATTGTTTTAGGAAGTAACTGTTTGTGAATGACCAATTTTTCATGATCTAGTAGGTATTGGTAAGGGCGTAATAAATAAGCCATGCCAAATAAAGCAGCTATAAGTAGTATTAAGAGCAACAACTGCTTGGGCGGTAATTTCCCCATACTAAAAATAGGAATTGCTGCCACTGCACATAAAGTAGCAATCGTAATGGTTTTGCTCAATGTGTTTAACTTACAGGTATAGGTCTCCATGGTATTGTATCGGATTGTATTTTTTTTTGCGAAAATAATGTTTTTTCTAAAGCTTAAGTGCATGATAAATTTTTAAACATGATAGTCGAACTAAGCTTACTTTTGTTAGCTAATTTCAACCTATAACATTCGTATAGTAACTGCTATGTTAGACGCACAAAAACAAGCCCAACTTTTACATTTAGCTCAAGATATTTTAAAAGATACTCATTCACTAACTAATGAGCAATTAGTACAATCCTTAAGAGCCATTATCCGTTTGGCAGATTGGAAATATTACGTAGCCAGCGAATCTCTTTTAACAGATTATGAATACGACTTTTTATATAAACATTTATTAAAAATTGAAACAGAACACCCTGAATTATTAAGTCCAGACTCTCCCACACAAAGAGTAGCACAAGGTTTATCAGAGCGCGCTGCCACCATCAAGCATCTCGTTCCGATGTTAAGTTTAGAAAACACTTATAATGCAGACGACCTTCGCGCTTGGCATCAAAGATGCTTATCGATATTAGGTATTGAGCAGATAGAATATTGTATAGAACCTAAATACGATGGGGCGAGCATCTCATTAGTATATGAGCATAACCGTTTAAAACAAGCTGCCACACGTGGCGATGGTATTCAGGGCGAAGACATCAGTATTAATGCAAAACAGATAAAATCAGTACCCTTATTTATAAATCTTGAGGCAAATGGCATAGAGCAAATAGAAATAAGGGGTGAGGTGGTGATGAATAAAGAAAACTTTAAAAACCTTAATACGCAAAGAGAAAAAGAGGGTTTAAGTTTATTAGCCAATCCAAGGAATGCAGCCTCTGGCAGCCTTCGAATCTTAGACCCTCAAGAAGTAGCACAAAGAAAATTATCAGCCATATTTTATCATATCAGTTATGTACAACATTCACATAATGCTACACAACATCAAGCTATCCATAGCCATAAAGAAGCCTTAGAAAATCTATATCAATGGGGGCTTCCTAGTCCTGCTAAAGAACTTAAACTCTTTACCGATATCGAAGCATTAATCCAGTATTGTGAAGCGTTTGAGAGCCAAAGAGACCTTTTACCTTATGAGATTGATGGCTTGGTCATTAAAGTTAATCGCTTTGACCAACAAGAGGCAATGGGCATGACAGCCCACCACCCCAGATGGGCTGTAGCTTATAAATTTAAAGCACGCCAATCCAGTAGTAAATTACTTGATGTGATTTTTCAAGTAGGGAGAACAGGTTCAATAACTCCTGTAGCCAAGATAGAGCCTGTGCTCATTGGTGGTGCCACTATTAGCTCTGTATCCTTATTTAACGAAGAGAATGTAAGAGAAAAAGATTTAAAAATAGGCGATACCGTTTTGGTAGAACGTGCTGGTGATGTAATACCCTACATTGTTAAATCACTACCAGAAGCACGCTTAGGCACAGAGCGCACAATACAATTCCCCAGCCATTGCCCAATATGCCAACAAGAACTCGAAAAACCAGAAGAAGAAGCTGTATGGCGTTGTATCAATATAGATTGCCCAGCGCAAGTGGTAGAACGAATGATTCATTTTTGTAGTAAAGATGCTATGGATATTAGAGGTATGGGCATTGCCAATGTTCAAAAATTTTATGAACTAGGCATCATTAACAATATTGCAGACCTCTATAAAATAAATTGGGATAAGGTGGCAAGCCTGGAGGGTTTTAAAGAAAAGTCTATTCAAAATTTAAAAACTGCCATTGAACAATCAAAACAACAAGAGCTCTACCGATTACTGTTTGGTCTTGGTATCAGACATATCGGTGAAACTACTGCAAAAAATCTGAGTAGAGCCATTCAAAACCTTGAAGCGCTTTACACTTGGGGTGAAAATGATTATTTAGCATTAGAAGATTTTGGACCTAAAATGGCAAAAAGCTTAGTGCATTTTTTCTCTTTAGATGAAAACAAAAAACTGCTCCAAGAACTGAAATCACTAGGTTTAAATTTTGAAAACCTACAAAAAGAAAAACTTTCTGAAGGCAACCTTCAAGGGAATACGTTTTTATTTACTGGTACTTTAAGTAAGATGAAAAGAAGCGAAGCTGAAAAACTTGTTGAACAATTAGGAGGACAAATACTCTCTGGTGTAAGTAGTAAATTACACTATTTAGTATGTGGCGAAGATGCTGGCTCAAAACTAGAAAAGGCTAAAAAATTAGGCAATATCCAAATCCTAAATGAACAAGAATTTTTAGATCTAATCCAGCAAGCTTAAAGACTAAATAGTTACAATCAGAAAATGATGCTGCCTTATCCTTAAGGTTTAACAGGTTCAAAGAAACGCTTATCGTTAATGAATGTAGGATCGTCTAAGGTTTTTAGAAAT
>JBDHYE010000277.1:0-2953 GCA_039811245.1 Chitinophagaceae bacterium
AAACACTGCTTAGACATCAAAACCTTGATATAGAAAAAAGAAATGCCTTACTCTCAAAATGCGTTTTAGAGTCAGACCGTTTAAATGAGTTGTGTAATAATGTTTTGATCGCTTCGCAAATGGAGGGCGGTCAATACAAACCTCATAAAAGCTTAACAAATTTGAATCTGCTGATGCAGCAAACTTATGAAAACTATAATTTACGCTACCCTAAGCGTTTTGAATTACTCCCTTCAACTGCAAATATCCAACTAGAAACAGATACCACTTTATTACAATTAGCCTTGCATAATGTGTTAGACAATGCCTTAAAGTACACCCAAGAACACAGCAAGATACAGCTTGAATTAAAAGAAACGCATCATCTTATACAATTATTCATTGCCGATGAAGGACCAGGTATCCCAGATAAGGAGAAGAAAAAAATCTTTCAACAATTTTATAGAGGCGGCGACGAGGCTACACGCAAAACCAAAGGTACAGGCATGGGGCTTTATTTAACTAAAAAAATTATGCAAAGCCTCAATGGAAATATTTTAGTGAGCAATCGCAGTAATGCTCAACAAGGCTCCATATTCGAGCTTCGATTAAAGAAATAGGCTTACTGCTTAGGGTCGTTCTCCCTCATTTTTTCGATAAGCATCTTTTTAAACTCTCTATCAGATTGGTACAAATCTGCCAATTGTTGAGGGTTTAATATGGTTTCAAAAACCTCTTTATAGCGCTTAGTAAGTTGCAAATCTTGCTCCTTATATTCTATATTTTCATCTACTTTTCTATGCGCTTCAGCCATAGATAGTTTTTCGCCATGATTAAAATTAAGAAACTGATTTTTATATTTATTTCTTAATTGGGTACGCTCAAGGAGATATTTATTATAAATAGGCCAAAATTTCTCCTCTTGCTGAGGACTCATACTTAATTTTGATCTTACAAATTCCTTTCGTAGGTTTCTTACTCTACCGCCTCCATCACCTTGTGCTTGCAAGGCCAACTGACTCCAAAAGAGTAAAACCATTATAAAAAAAATTCGTTTCATTAAGTATATTATATTTTCTTTATGTTATTTTTTAAAAAATTTAATTCCAGCCTTCGTCGTTTAAATAGGCTTCTATCTCTTCACTTGACAGATTATTTGCTTTATCGATTTCTTTTATAGTACTATTAGACATACTACTCAATAATATATCCGTGTCAAACTCATCAATATTATTATGTACATAATTAGCTATTTCTTCAGCAGAAACATCTTCTAAACTAAAGTTGGTATCCTGAGTGGCTTTTTTAGGGGCATTTTTAATGGCAAAACTCAACATTAACAGTACAGCTATTGAAGCTGCCCATTGTACCATTCTAAAAATTGCACCTTGATTTCTTTTTTCAGAATGAGTTGTTTTTATTTTAAAAAGTACTTGAGCTGGTAATTGTTCAAAATAGGCCTTAGGTATTTGATAAGGCATAGTTTTAGATATATTTTCTAAAATAGTATTTGACTTTTTAACGGCCTCTAAAATATTTAAACTTAACTGATCAAAATAATTTTCGGGAACCGCAGCAAAGGGCATTTGCTTAGTAAAAACATAATCAATCGATTGATTATCAGTTTTAAAACAAGATGTATCTAAAGTATCAAAATAGTTTTCAGGGTAGGCAAAAGGCATCTGCCTTGAGGCATTAAGCAGCTGTAAACCACCTAAAGCGATCAATTCATCTTTAATATGTCCTTCTACTTTCATACCTTATTGACTATTATCTATTCCTTTAGTTTAATGCCTTAACAATCTGTTTAATTATCTTTTAAAAAGTTTTCGATTTTCTTAACTGCATGATGGTAAGAGGCTTTCAAAGCCCCTTCAGATGTATTTAAAATTTCTGCCATTTTTTCATAAGGCATCTCATCATAATACCTTAGGTTAAAGACCAACTTTTGCTTTTCGGGTAGGGTATGAATAGCTTGTTGTAATTTCCATTCTATCTTATTGGCATCATAACCTTGTTCTGCTTTTAATTTAGAAGCATATATATTCTCACCCTCTTCATTATCACTCATACTCTGTGTACTTTTCCGCTTCTGTTGTTCAATATAAGTTAGGGTTTCGTTAGTACCGATTCGATAGAGCCAAGTGTAAAAAGCTGCATCTTCTCTAAACTCTTCTAAATTACGCCATACTTTAATAAATACATTTTGCAAAATATCATTTGTATCTTCATGGTGCACCACCATTCTACGAATATGCCAATATAAGCGCTCTTGATAGCGTTTAATTAAAGCAGCAAAAGCTTGTTCTTTGCTTTCTGCTACCCTAAATGCTGCGAGCAACTCTTTATCCTCTATTTTTGACCAATCTGCCATGAAGCGTTTGAATATCTAGCGCCTTATTTTTTAAGCGGCGTAAAATTAGTTTTTTTTAATCAAGCAATGGTATTTTTTTGCATTTATTTATTTTTTATTAAAAATAAATTTCTACTTTGAAATTTTACAAATAAAATTCTATACACTAAATTTCTTAAAAGCGATTTATGTTTTTTAAATCCCGTTTTGAAGAAGTATATTTGCGCATTAAAAATCAATTAAAGCACAACATTAAATGAAAAACACTCCTTTTACAGCCATACATTTACAATTAGGCGCTAAAATGGCTGAATTTGCTGGTTACAATATGCCCATTTCTTACACTAGTATTAATGAAGAACACCATAATGTTAGAAATAATGCCGGTGTTTTTGATGTCAGCCACATGGGTGAGTTTATATTAAAAGGACCAAATGCATTAGCTTTAATCCAAAAAGTAACTTCAAACGATGCCGCTAAATTAACGAATGGTAAAATACAATATTCTTGTTTGCCTAATTTAGATGGAGGTATTGTAGATGACTTGTTAGTGTACTGCATAGAAGAAAACAATACTTATATGCTTGTAGTTAATGCCTCTAATATTGAAAAAGATTGGAA